>JALYLL010000153.1 GCA_030774255.1 Chloroflexota bacterium
CACCAGTACACGTCGTCGTCCTTCACGTCGAAGATCAGCTTGTGCGTCGTCGCGACGCCGGCAAGGTACCCCGCGGACGTGTGCACGATGCCCTTGGGCTTGGCCGTGGTGCCTGACGTGTAGAGCAAATAGAGCATGTGCTCGCTGTCGAGCGACTCGGCGGGGCACTCCGGCTGCTGGCGGTCAACGATCTCGTGCCACCAGACGTCGCGGCCCTCGGTCCACGGCACGTCCTGCCTGGTACGTCGGACGACGAGAACCTTCTCGATGTTCTTCGTCTGCGCGATCGCGTCGTCGGCGTTCTTCTTGAGCGGAACGACGCCGCCCTTGCGATAGCCGCCGTCCGCCGTGATGAGGATCTTCGCCTCGGCGTCGTTGATGCGACCGGAGAGCGCCTCCGCGGAGAATCCGCCGAAGACCACCGTGAAGGGCGCCCCGATACGCGCGCAGGCGAGCATCGCCGCAGGAAGCTCCGGGATCATCGGCATGTAGATCGCGACGCGGTCGCCCTTCTTGACGCCGAGCTCCTTGAGTGCGTTCGCCGCTCGCGAGGTCATGTCGAGAAGGTCCTGGTAGGTGATGGCTCGAGCGTCGCCCGGCTCACCTTCCCAGTGGTAGGCAACCTTCGAGCCCTTCCCGGCCTTCACGTGGCGGTCGAGGCAGTTCTCCGAAACGTTGAGCTCGCCGCCCAGGAACCACTTGGCGTACGGCGCCTCCCACTCGAGCACCTTCGTGAACGGCTTGCGCCAGGAGAGGGTCTTCGCCTGCTCGGCCCAGAAGCCCTCGAGGTCCTTCTCGGCCCGCTCGTAGATGCCGGGATCCCTGGCGTTCGCCTGCGCGGCGAACTCCTTCGGCGGGGGGAACGTCCGGTCTTCGCGGGCGAATGTCTCGAGCGCCGTCGACGAATTGGTTTCCGTGGCCAAGAGCGGCCTCCCCTAGAGGGCGCTCGGCCGGCCCCGGTCGAGCGCCTCGAGATGTGCTCGGTAGTGCTCTGGCAGCATGAGGAGCCAACCAAAACAATTCAAATCGCCGTAGTACGGATGTCGCGCGGTCGCCTTCGAGTTGGGCTCGGCAGGGAACTCGGCGATGAGGCGAGCCGCCGTGGCAAGGGCTTTCCCGGCCAGGCTCTCTATACCGCCCCGGCTAACGGCGGAGGCGGCCGGCCGAGGCTGCCCGGTGGACCCCGGCTCGGCCCCGGTCGCCAGACGCAGGCCGATGGTGGACACGCCCCGCTCGACGATCAGGAGGTGGGTCGCCACCTGACCAAGCCCCCAGTCGTCGTCCGACCCCTTGGCGAGGTCGACATCTGACGCCTGGGCGACCCGGGCGAGCAGCCGATCTCGCTCCGCGGCGGTCCCGCTCGTCAGGAGACGGATGGTCTCCCGGAGCCATTCGGGCCGGTCCGGTGGGTCGTCGACGACCCGAAGGGTCACCGTCGCATCATGCGCTCTTGTGCGTTCGTGCAGAATGCGGCGCGAACCAACAAGGCCATAGGCCGCACTGGAGGGATACGTGGCTGGGATCTCAAAGTCGGAGACCCTGAATCGCTTGTCGGAAAAGACCGGTCTGACCAAGAAGCAGGTGGGGCAGTTCCTCGATGAACTCGCCGCACTCGCGTACAAGGAAGCCCGCAGCGGCTTCACCATCCCGGGCGTCGGCAAGCTCGTGATCGTCGACCGCAAAGCCCGCATGGGACGGAACCCCGCGACCGGTCAGCCGATCTCGATCCCCGCGAAGCGCGTGCTCAAGTTCCGGATCGCCAAGCAGGCGAAGGACTCGGTGCTCGCGAAGCGCACCAAATAGCAGCAGGGTTGCCCTAGCGCTCATTCGAGCGAGGTCCGCCGTCTGCGGGAGGGCGGCGGGCCTCGCTCTCGTTTTCGTGTGACGATGGTTTGATGCGGCGCATCGCGGTCATCGGCAATGGAGGCGGCGGCAAGTCGACCCTTGCGCGCGCGCTCGGCAGACATCTCGGCATTCCCGTTCACGAGGTCGACGAGGTGCAGTGGCTGCCCGGGTGGCGACGAGCGCCGCTCGACGAGGTCGCACCCGTCCTCGAAGGCTGGGCGGCGGACGACTCGTGGGTCATCGACGGGTTCGGTCCCTGGCCAGTGATCGATCGACGGATGGGACGCGCGGACACGATCGTGTTCGTCGATCTTCCTTTCCGCACGCATCTCTGGTGGGCCGCGAAACGACAGGTCGCCTCGCTCGTCCGACAGCGCGCGTGGGCGGGACAGAGCGCGCCGCCGCCGTCGCTCCTTCTCTTTCGCACCCTGCGTCGGGTGCACGCGACGCGGCCAGATCTCCTCGAGCTCGTCACGAAGAGCGGCCGCACCGAAAAGCTCGTGCATCTTCGATCAGCGCGCGAGATGACGCGGTGGCTCCGTGCGGTCACGCGGACGACCGCCGAGGTCGCGGACTAGTGCCGGGTCCGAACGTTCCATTCCCTCCGATGGAGGCACTGCTCGTCGAGAAGCTCCCTGAGGGCGAGCGCTGGCAGTACGAGCCGAAGTGGGACGGCTTCCGCGGAGTGCTCGAGAACGACGGCGGCGAGCTCGCGCTCTGGAGTCGGAACGAGCGGCCGCTGCTTCGCTACTTCCCCGAGCTCCGAAAGCTCGGCGATCTCTTACCGCCGCATTCCGCCCTCGATGGCGAGATCGTCATCGAGCTCGATGGGAAGCTCGAGTTCGATGCGATGCAGAACCGCCTCCATCCAGCCGAGTCGCGCATTCGAAAGCTCTCCGCCGAGACACCGGCGCGTTACATCGTGTTCGACATCCTTCTGTGGAATGGCGAGCCGATCCACGAGCGCCCGCTCGCAGAGCGCCGAAAAGAGCTGGAGCGCCTGGCGAAAGGGTTCTCCCTTTCGCCGGTCTCGAAAGATCCCAAGCTTGCGCAGCAGTGGCTCGAGCGGCTCGAGATGATCGGCCTCGACGGCGTCATCGCGAAGCGCGTCGACCTTCCCTACAAGCCTGGAGCGCGCGACGCGGTGTCGAAGGTGAAGCACCACCGCACCTGCGACTGCGTGATCGTCGGATATCGCACCAGCGGAAAGAAGATTGCGAGCCTGTTGCTGGGGCTGTACCGCGATGACGGCACTCTCGATTTCGTCGGGCACACCTCCGGCATCACGGGCGCCCTACAGGAACAGCTGCAGAGGATGCTTCCTCCACTGCTCAAAGAGGAACAGCACATCGAACAGGAGTGGGGCCGAACGCCTGAGGGTGGTTCGCGCTGGTCCCAGGGGAAAGACCTTCCCTGGCACGAGATCCGTCCCGAGATCGTATGCGAGGTGCGTTTCGACAAGCTCGAGCAGGAGCGCTTCCGCCACGGCACGCGCTTCATGCGCTTCCGCCCCGACAAGGATCCGAAGGACTGCACGTGGGAACAGGTCACGCCCACCCCACAGCCCGGAGATCCGAAGCTCGACGACCTTCTCGCCGGCCGCCTTTCCTAACTAATCAATCCGTACGGTCCTAGTACCAGGGGCAGGGGCCCCTGATGGGGCAGGGGGCCCCAGAGCTCTGCACCGTCTTTCCTGGGCCTGCGTTCTCGTGGCAGGACCGGTATTTCCGGCCCGTTGGAAGGAGCCTCTCGATGATCCCGCGTTCTATGTTCGCCCGCTATGCGCTCGTCGCCGCCGTCGCCGCGATGGCGGCTCTGGCGCTCGCCGCCCCCGCTGCCAACGCGAATAACAACGGCTTCAACGAGCGCATTTTGAACTGCATCGAAACGCGCGACGCTGGCAGCGAACAGTGCCTCGCTGCGTTGGAAGTCAGCCCGGTCGACTCCAACTTCTTCCGGGTGCTCGCCGACAGACTCGACGACATGCCGGCGAAGGAAGAGCCGCAGCCTGAAGTCGACGTCTATGCGCTGGTCAGGGAATGCGCCGCGACGCAGGACCTCGAAAGCGAAGAGTGCGTCGTCGCGATCGAACAGAGCGGTCTCTCGCTGGACGATTTCAAGGCGAAGTTCGCAGCGAAGCTCGGCAAGCTAGCGAAGAAAGATCAGATGACCGCGACGATGAAGGCCTGCCTCGAGCTCAAGGCCTCGCTCAACGGCAAGTCCGATGACGAGCTGCACGATCTGGTCGAGAAGGTCAACTACGCGTGCCGAAAGGCGCTCGCCGAATCACACATGAGCGCCGCGCAGTTCTGGAACAAGTACCGCTAGAACAAGCCCTGCGTCCACGGCGGCCCGGGTCACCCGCGACCCGGGCCGCGGCATTTCGGGCGGTCCGCCGAGCAAGCGCGAACCGGCTTGCCCTAACCGGTGTATGAACCTTCGATGCGCTTCGCGCGCGCCATCGGCACACACCTGCCCCCCATTCTCGCGCGCGTCTTTCTCGACGCCCTGTTACCTCTGGCGGTCGCTTTCGTCGTCGTTTCCTATCTCGCGGATCCTGCCCGCATCGATACGAGCGAGCTGCGGGCGAACTCTTTGTTGATGAACACGAGTCAGCTGTTCCGCAAAGAGGCGAATCCCTTCGCGGCAGCGGTCGGCAGCAGCGCGCTCCTGATGTTTACGTCGATCGCGGGGGCGATCGCCGTCGGCGTTCCGGCCGGCATCGCGTATGGATGGTCGAGCAACCGGTTCCTGAAGGCGTTCGCGTGGTCGGTAAGCACGCTCGCCGCCTCGCTGCCAGCATTCTTCTGGGCGGTCGCGATCGAGCTTCTGATGATCCTGTTGTGGGTCCAGTGGGGCATTCGATTCCTTCCGACCGCGGGGTTTGGGATCGACGAGCATCTCGTCCTTCCATCCTTGGCGCTCGGGATCAGGCCCGCGGCGTACATCTTTCGGTTGACGTCAACGGCGGTCGAGGAGATCGGGCACGCCGACTACGTTCGTACCGCGATAGCGAAGGGTCTAGGCGAGCGCCTGCTCCTCGTGCGTCACGTGCTGCCCAACGCGGCGCCGAACATCATCGCGGCGACGGTCCTCGGCGCGAGAGGCGCGCTCTCGAGTCTCGTGATCGTCGAGTTCGTCTTCATCTGGGGCGGGGCGGGCCTCACGTTCGTACAGGCACTGGGCAACCGACGTCTGGAGCTTGCGAGCGCACTCGCGCTTTCGTTCGCGGTCGGCAGCGGCCTGCTGGCCCTCGCCGCCGACCTCGTGCGCGCGCGGGTCCGCGTCGACCAATGAACGCACGCCACGAGCTGCGTAGCCTCCTTGCCAACCCCGCTCTGCTCATCGGCCTGGTCGGCACGCTCGCGCTGCTCGCGATGGGTGTATTCGGTGGCAGCATCGCGCCGTACGACCCGAACGCCAACCTCTCCATGGTCATCAAGCAGCTTCCCGACGGCACGTTCTCCTTCAAGGTTCCGCCGACCCTCCCTGACTCAGACCACTTGTTCGGGACCGATGCCCTCGGGCGCGATCAGTGGTCGCGCGTCCTGGCCGGCGCATGGCTAAGCCTCTCGGTGGTCGTCGCGGCCGCCCTCGTTCGTGTCGGGATCGGCGCGACTCTCGGCGTCACGAGCGGGTGGTACGGCGGGCCATTCGCCGCTGTCGTCCGCCTTGTCGCGACAGGGATCACGGCGGTCCCTCAGCTGCTTCTCGCCATCATGCTCGTGCTCGTCACGCGTCCCTTAGGCGCAGTCGGTTTCATCGCATCGCTGGCGCTCGTCGGATGGCCCGAGATCAGCGAATACCTTCGCGCGGAAGTGCTTCGCGCGAAAAGACAGCCGTTCATGGAGGCCGCGCGCTCGATCGGCGCACCAGGTCGGCGGCTCATCACCGGTCATCTGCTCGCCACCGTCGGCCCGCAACTGCTCACGGTGGCGGCGCTCGAGACCGGCGCCGTATTACTGCTTCTCGCCGAACTCGGCCTCGTCGGTCTCTTCCTCGCGGGTGCGACCTTCCTGGTGGGCGACTTTGGGCCGGTGGGGCCATTCAAGGGACGAGCGTCCGAGTGGGGGCAGATGCTCGGCGCGATCCAGTTCTACGCGATCACCGCGGAGCTCCCGACGCTCATCCCGGCGCTCTTCGTGGTCCTTGCCTCGGCGACATTCGCGCTTCTCGCCGATGGACTGCGCGCGGCCAGCGATCCGTTCAGCTCGCGCCGAGTGTTGCCGAGGACGTTCGGCGTCCTCACGAAAGTTCTCGTGGGAGCGCTCTGCTTCAGCGCCGTAGGATTCATCGGCGTCAACGTCCGACCGGGCGCGCTGAGCATGGAAGAGGGGCGCTCGCTCGCCGCGAAGACTGCCGAGAGCATCTGGCCTGGAAGCGAATTCGTCGCCGGCGTCGCCTTTTATTCCTCGGGCTCGCGGGTGGTCGACCGGCCCGCGCGGCTGACGTACTACTACCGCAACGACTTCAACGAGGTCGTGCGGATCAGCTTCATGAACGCGGATCGGCTCGCGGTCGAGGTGCGCAAGTACGAGAGCGAGGACGAGATCGACTTCACCGGACTGAAGGCCATTCCCGCGGGCGTCATGTCGTACGAGACGCCCCTCCAGAAGGCGGAGCAGAACGGCGGGATCGCCTACCGGCAGCGTCAGCCGAGCTTCGTGGTACGCGTGATCCTGACGTGGCCGGGCGATAGGGATGGGCCGGTGTATACCGTCATCTACGCCGGTAGCGTCAGCGGCCGTCAGCTCGATCCGTTCCGGCTGTGCTGTTTCGACGCGATGACTGGCGAGGTGGTGGACTCGCTCATAGCGCCGCGTCTCACTCCGCCGTGGCCCGTGCCGGCCGATTGCGCCGCCGCACGCACCGTGTTCCGGCAGATCGACCGTCTCCAGGGCTACTTCGTCGACGGCCCGGGCCTCTCCGTCGGCACCGCGACCAACCTCAACTACCAGGGCGACAACTTCATTCAGGCTTTCGGTGGTCAAGGGACGGCTCGGCTCGATGCGGCGGTCAACATGGAAAACACCTCGGCGCGAGGTGACCTGGTGAACGGGACGAGCGGCGTTCTCGCCGGTCAGACCGTCTCCTTCGCGACGCTGCGGCTTACCGAGCCCGGCTGCTGGAAGGTGCGAATCTCCGTTGGAGCGGCGGCGCTCGAGTACACGCTCTACGCGTATCCATGGGATTGCCGTCCTCAACACGAGCGATTCGCTCCGGCTCCCGGTGTGACGCCGCTGCCGTGCGTCCGGCGTTAGTTAGCGGTGACTCGGGCCGCGCTGCGTTCCGCGATTCCAGCCTGATCCGCCGGCCCTCTTCGCGTCGTACTCGGCACGCCAGTCGCGAGGCGGACCCGAACGGGGGCTGCGCTTTGGAAGCTCGCGCTTCACCTTCAGCGCGTCGAACATTGGATCGAGGCTGACCGCTTTGTCCCACATGCCAGCGGTGAGGTCGCCGACCTTGGCAACGCGATCGCGCATGGTGACCAACGTGAAGTCGCCGGGTTCGACATCGGGCACCTCGTCCCAGCGAAGCGGCGCTGACGCGCGCGCATCTGGCACCGGACGGATCGAGTACGCCGATGCGATGGTGCGATCGAACGCGTTCTGTCCGTAGTCGACGAACACGCCGGGTCGGCCCTCGACCTTCCACTGCACGGTCGCGATCTCGGGGACGAGCGCCACGATCGCCTTTGCGATGGCGCGCGCGATCTCGCGCACGAGCGGGAACTCGAGCTCCGGGATGATCGGGATGAGGATGTGCAGGCCGGTCACGCCGCTCGTCTTCGGGAAGCACGGCAGCCCGAGGTCGTCCATAACGCGCTTGCCGGCCATCGCGATCTCGCGAACGTGCGCCCACGGGTTGCCTTCGGAGGGATCGAGGTCGATGAGCAGGTAGTCCGGCTTGTTCACCTCGGGGACCCGCGAGTGCCAGGTGTGCAGCTCGATGCAGCCGAGGTTTGCTATCCACGCGAGGCCGGCCGCATCGGTGACCACCGGGAAGTCCGCCTCGTTTCCCGAGGGATAGTTGATGTGCACCGTCTCGAGCCACTCCGGGTGCGGCACGGGCACGCGCTTTTGATAGAAGAAGTCGCCCTCGACGCCGTTAGGGTGTCGCTTCATCTGCATCGGACGTCGCGCGACGTGGTGCAGCACCGCTTCGGAAACGTCGACGTAGTACTGGATCAGGTCGCCCTTGGTCAGGCCCATCTTGGGGAAGAAGACCTTCTCAAGATTCGTGACCTTGACCTCGCGGCCGGCGACAAGCACGCCGGCCAACTCTAGGGCGCTACACGAGGCTCCGGTAGCGCGGCTCATAAGCCTGCGCGCGGATGAACGCGAGGATGTCCGATGGGCGCTCGACGCGCGCGAGCCCGCGATCGAAGATCACCTCGGCGACGCGCGCCGCTACGCGTAGCTCCGTCTCGAGGATTCCCGAGACGGGCGGGTACACGAGACCCACCGCGATGTCACTCGGAGTCACTTGCTCGGCGACGCCGCTCGCGGCGGCGATGAACATCTCGTCGGTGACGCGGCGCGCGCCGGTCGCGAACACCGCCATGCCGACGGCGGGGAACACGTAGACGTTGTTCCCCTGCCCGGGCACGTAGGTGCGCCCGCCGAAGCTCACCGGCGCGAACGGGCTGCCACCCGCGAACACCGCGCGCCCGGCCGACCAGGTGTAGGCCTGCTCCGCGGTGCACTCCGATCGCGAGGTCGGGTTCGAGTACGCGAAGATCATCGGCCGCTCGTTCACGCGAGCCATTGCCTCGATCACGCGCTGGTCGAAGGCGCCGCCGACCGTGGAGAGTCCGATGATCCCCGTCGGTCGCAGCGTTTCGATCGCGGCGACGAAGTCGGCGATCGGCGCGTGCCGCTGCGCGAACGGGCGCTGATAGTCGTGAAGGGTCGTGCGATCCGCGGTGACGAGGCCCTTGCGGTCAAAGAGCGCCACGCGCGACTGCACATCGTTCCCGGGGACGCCCTCGTCGCGCATCGCCTTCACGAGAAGGTCCGCTGTCCCGACTGCGGCCGAGCCCGCGCCCAAAAAGAGGAAGCGCTGCTGCGCCAGGGACGTACCGGTGATCCGAAGCGCACCGAGTATTCCGGCGAGGGCGACCGCAGCGGTGCCCTGTACGTCGTCGTTGAAGCAGCACACCCGTTCCCGGTAGCGCTCGAGGAGGCGAATCGCGTCTTCGCCCGCCCAATCTTCAAACTGGATGAGCGCGCCCGGGAACACGGCCTCCGCCGCAGCGACGAACTCGTCCACGAAGGCATCGACCTCGTCGTCGGAGATGCGGGTCTGTTTGAGGCCTAGATAGAGGGGGTCCGAGAGCAGGGTCTCGTTGTTCGTCCCGACATCGATCAGCAGCGGCAGCGCGTATTGCGGAGGGACACCCCCGGCGGCCGTGTAGAGGGCGAGCTTGCCGATCGGGATGCCCATACCGTTCGCGCCGAGGTCGCCGAGGCCGAGGATGCGCTCGCCGCTCGTCACGACGATGCAGCGGACGTCGCGCTCCGGCCAGTTGCGGAGGATCTCGCGAAGGCGGCCCTTTCGCTTGATCGAGAGGTAGAGGCCGCGCGGCCGGCGGAAGAGGTGGCCGAACTTCTGGCAGGCCTCACCCACGGTAGGCGTGTACACGATCGGCATGAATCGCGCGGGGTCGGACATGAGGACGCGATAGAAGAGCGTCTCATCGGTGTCCTGGAGCTGCGAGAGGTAGATGTAGCGCTCGAGATCCGTCGTCTTGCCATCGAGCTGCGCGAGCGCCCGGCGTAGCTGTGTGTCGAGATCGTCGACGCCCTCGGGAAGAAGACCGAGGAGCCCGAACATCTCGCGCTCTTCCTCACTGAAGGCCGTCGACTTGTTGTGGCGCGGGTCATGGAGAAGATCTGTCCCGCGCGGCGTCGTCATCCGCGTAGGAGGATAAGCGCGTGGACGCGTTCGCCGTCGTCACAGCGGTTGCAGCTGTGGTCGCGGGCGCGATCGCATCGATCTCCGGCTTCGGCATCGGCAGCGTGCTCACACCGGTCCTCTCCACACAGTTCGATGTGCGCCTTGCGATCGCGATGGTGTCGCTTCCCCACCTCGCCGGGACCTTCGTCCGTTTTCTGATCGTCCGAACCCGGATCGATCGAGACGTGCTGCTCGGATTCGGTGCGGCGAGCGCGATCGGCGGACTCGTCGGTGCGGCGCTGCAGGCGGTCGTGCAGAGCTCGGCGCTC
>JALYLL010000154.1 GCA_030774255.1 Chloroflexota bacterium
CGGTTCGGGCGGGTCCCGATGGACATCAGTGCGCGCGAGCTCATCGAGTCGATCCGTCGGCAGGTCGAGTCGCTCGTCACGATCGCGTCGCGCATGGGCGCGCGCGTCACGCACGTGAAGGCGCACGGCGCGCTATACAACCAGGGCGAGCGCGACGCGACCACCGCGCGGAACATCATCTTCGGCGTCCAGGCGGCGACCGGCGGGCACGAGCTCGTCATCGTCGCGCCTCCCGGCTCGGCGATGCTGCAAGAGGCGAGCGGCATGGGGATGAGGGTCGCGCGGGAAGGCTTCGTGGATCGCGCGTACGAATCCGACGGAACCCTGCAGTCGCGCTCGATCGCGGGCTCGGTACTGACCGATCCCGCCGATGCTGTGCGGCAGGCCCTCTCCTTCGTGAAGAACGGCGGTGTGACCGCGGTCGACGGGACGTTTCTCAAGCTCGCGGTCGACACGATCTGCGTGCATGGCGACACGCCCGGCGCGCCCGAGATCGCGCGCGCTGTGCGCGACGCGCTCAGCAAAGCCAAGGTGAAGGTCGCGCCGTTCCGATCCTGACCGATCCACGGATCAGTCCCTTCGGCGAGGGCGCGCTGCTCGTCGAGCTCGGCGACCACATCGATGAAGCCGTCGCGGCCCGTGCTCGGGCGCTCGCGGACGCATGGGACGCGCTCGGTCAGGGGCGCGCGGTCCCGGCGTACGCGTCGGTGGTCGTCCGGTTCGACCCACTTCGCATCGCGCCGGCCCATGCCGAGCAAGAGGCAATGCGCCTCGCGAAGATCCAGGGCCGCGTTGCTATCGAAGGTGGTCGCGAGGTCGAGATCCCGACGCGTTACGACGGACCGGATCTTCTCGAGACGGCCGAGCGTTCCAGGGTGTCCGTCGATGAGCTCGTCGCGTTGCACTCCGGTCGCGTGTATCGCGCGTTCTTCCTCGGGTTTCTTCCTGGCTTCGCGTATTGCGGCCTTCTCGATCCGCGGATCGTCGCGCCACGTCTCGTGCGCCCGCGCGAGCGCGTGCCCGCGGGATCCGTGGCGGTCGCCGACGGGCAGACCTCGGTCTATCCATTCGATTCGCCTGGCGGGTGGCGACTCATCGGACGGACCGACGTCCGCGTGTTCGACAGCGCCAACAAACCGCCCGCGCTCATCCGGCCAGGCGATCGCGTGCGGTTCGTCGCGTCGTGATTCGCATCGAGGCGACCGGGATGCGCGCGACCATCCAGGACCGCGGCCGCTTCGGTCATCTTCGCGAGGGCGTTCCGCCGTCCGGCCCCGCCGATCCCGCCGCCTTCGCCGCTGCGCAGGCACTCGTGGGGAACGACATCGACGCCGCGGCGATCGAGATCGTTGGCAATTCGTTCGCCTTCCGGTGCGATGACCGGCGTCTCGTGGCGGTGACCGGGCGCGACGTCGCGCTGCGCGGACGCGACCTCGTGCCGGGCTGGATCGCCGCGTTCGCGCGCCCTGGCGAGGCCTTCACCGTCCTCTCCGGCGAGCGTTCGCGGTTCGCCTATCTCGCCGTGTCCGGCGGCATAGCGACCGAACCGATCCTTGGGAGCCGCGCCGCCTATTTGCCTGCAGGTCTGGGCCGCGCGCTCCGCGCCGGAGAGGTCCTGCCACTCGGAATTTCTCGCGTGGATGTCGAGCGGGCGGGTCGTTCCGCCGCCAGTCCTGATTACGACACCGGACAGATACGCGCCATCACGGGTCCGCACGCGCAACGTTTCACCGGTGAGGCCGATTCCCTGTTCTTCAGCTCTGAATTCCAGGTCGAACCCGCGAGCGACCGCATGGGCACGCGCCTGAGCGGCCCGCGGATCCCCGCGCGCGAAGGCGAGATCCTCACGACCGGTGTCGTCGCCGGCGCCGTGCAGATCCCGTCAGGCGGCGGGCCGATCGTCCTGCTCGCGGAGCACCAAGCCACGGGCGGCTATCCGGTACTCGCGACGGTCATATCGGCCGACCTCGGTCTGGTGGCGCAGCGGCTCCCGGGCGAAGGTCTCCGCTTCACGCGGGTGAATCGGGATCTCGCCGTGGCCGCAGTTCGCGATGCCCGCACGGTGCTCGAGGCCCTCGGGTGACCGAAGCGACACGACCTCGCAGTCTTCCCAGCGGCCGACCCGTGCCGCAATCTAGCCAGCGCATGCAGCGGCATCGCCGGGTGACCGGATGACGAACGAAGTCGATCCGCGCCTCGTTGCCCTGGGCCTCGTGCCCGGTCCCGCCGCAACGCCCGCGCCGCCGGACTGGGAGACGGCCGCTCCACCAAAGGCGACCGACTGGGTGATCCCGACGGCTCCGGCTGCGGCACCGCCACCTCCGCCTCCGCCGCAGCCCTCGCCAACGCCATCGGTGACCATGCCTGGCCACAGACCGCTCACCGTCGGCGATCTCTTCCCGGGGATGGGTAAGTTCAGCGGGACCCCGTCGCCCGAGGCTCCGCCAGCGGAGCCACCGCCGCCCACATTCACGCCCGCGCCGCAGTCGTTCGCGCCGGCCGCTCCGCCCGCTCCGGCCGCGCCTCCGCCGCAGACATTCGCGCCGGCGCCCGCCTACACGCCGCCTTCGTACACCCCGCCTTCCTACACGGCGCCGGTCGCGCCGCCAGAGCCCGAAACGCCGATGCGCGAAGCGCCGCCGCCGCTGCCACCGCTTGCCTCCGCGATGCCGACGCCGACCGCCGTAGCGGTCGAGGCGCCCGCGATCCCGACGAAGAAAGAGAAAGCGGCTAAGCCGAAGAAAGAGAAGGCGGCGAAAGCTGCGAAGGCCGCGAAGGCGGCCAAGCCCGAGGTCGTCAAGCCGGAGAAGGTGAAGCCCGCGCCGAAGCCGCGGTTCGTCCTTGCTCCGAGCGGCGTCCTCCTGCGCGGCCCGATCGTCATGGGGTACCCGGAACAGAAGCTCCAGATCACGCTCGAGCAGCTCGGCTTCCGCATCAACGCGAAGGAGCCGATCGATGTTGCCTGGACGGACGTTCGCGAGATCAAGTCGCGGCGCGGGCGTGTCGTCGTGCGCACCAAGGGCAGGCCTGTGGCATTCGGCATCCCGGTCGAAGGCGTTGCCGAGCCGACGCTTGCCGGCCCACTCGCACGCGTCGTCAAAGAGGCCAGCGGCGGAAGTCTCGATCTGGCGGGGAGCTCGTTCCTCGAGCTGCAGAACGCGACCGATTCGCTGCGCGACCATTTCCACGACGAAGACGACCCGCTCGTGCCGACGGTCGTCGGCCTCGTGTTCGGGCTCGCCGGTCTGACGTTCACCGCGCTCCTTCCGGATGCGCTCGCTATCGCGACGCGCACACCGGTCGCCGCCGGCGCGTACCTGCTCGACTACCCGCTCGGCGGATTCGACCCGCGCATCCTCGCGGCCGCGTTCGCGGCCGCTGCGATGCTCGCCGCGGGGATCGTGCGTGTCGCGATGGGGAAGGCGGCCACGGCGTGGGCGCGCGGCACGCTCCGCGGCTGGCATGAAGGCGCGCGTCGGCCGGTCGCTCTTCTGCGCCGCGGGCTCGCTGCGATCGTGCTGAACCCATCGATCGCGGCCGCGATCCTGCTCGCCGCGATCGTTACCTGCCTCCCGAGCGCGCGTGCGCAGACAATCATCGACGAGAGCGGGTTCCACATCATGCGAGCGCTTCCGTTCTTCGACGACAACCGCTCGTGGACGTCGGTGAAGGAGATGCACACGGTTCCAGCGCCGACGGTGCAGCACTTCGAGGGTGTCGCTGTCGTCTTCACCTTCGACGACAACTCGCAGATCACGACGCTCGACGCGCACCTGCGCGGCGGGACCGACAAGCAGCTGCTGACGAGCGCCACGGAGTGGCAGCGCCAGGCGCGATAGCCGCTCGCGTTCGTTAGCCGAGCGTTCCTTCCAACGCCAGATCGTTGCCGAGTTTCCGCACGCGCACTTCGTGAAGCTCGCTGGCCTTTGGCACGCCTTCGAGCGCGGGCGGTCCGTCGCCACCGGCGACGGGGGAGATGAGGATGAGCACGCGATCCGCGAGACCGCCACGCACCAGCGCGCCGGCCACATCCGGCCCAGCCTCGCTCATCACGGTATTGACGCCGTGCTCGGCGAGCCAGCGGAGCACCGCGCCGAGGTCGAGTCCGCCGTCGGCCCGCGGAGCCGTCACGAGCGAGACTCCCGCCTCGCGAAGCTTGTTCGTGCGACGCACGTCGGCATCGCGCGCGACGAAGATCACGGTGCGCTGCGGATCCTTCGCGCGCACGACCTTCGCTGTGGCCGGCGTGCGCGCGTCCGCGTCGACGACGACGCGTAGCGGGTCTCGTCCTTTGATCTCGCGAACGGTGAGCGCGGGGTCATCGGCGAGCACGGTGCCGACTCCGACGAGGACCGCATCGGTCCGGTCGCGCAGGCGGTCCACTTCGCGAAGAGCGGGCTTCCCCGAAAGAGAGCGGCGGCCGGGAACGGCGACGCGGCCGTCGACCGTGGTGGCGACCTTCAGGAGCACGAGGGGCCGCCCGCGCTTCAGACGAGACACGAATCCCGCGTTGAGGCGCTCGGCGTCTTCTCTGAGAAGGCCCTCTTCGACCTCGATACCCGCGGCACGCAGCGCGCGTATGCCCTTTCCGTCGGTGCGGGGATCCGGGTCGCGCATCGCGGCGACGACGCGTGCGATGCCCGCCTCCCGCACCGCGTCGACGCATGGAGGCGTGCGGCCCTGATGCGCGCAGGGCTCGAGGTTCGTGAAGAGCGTCGCGCCGCGCGCCGCCTCGCCGGCTTTGCGCAGCGCGTTGACCTCCGCGTGCGGCTCGCCGGCCGCGCGGTAATAACCCTCGCCGACAGATTGGCCGTCCCGGACCACCACGGCGCCGACGAGTGGATTGGGGCTCGTCCTCCCAGCGGCGCGCGCGGCGAGTCGGAGCGCGCGGCGCATGTGAGTCGTGTCCGCGTCGATCACGGCTGCTAGTCTGCGGCCCTCGTGACCGTCCTGAAGATGCCCACCGCGGCGAACCCCGGCCGGCTCGAGATCTACATGCGGCGGGCGATGGAGCTCGTGCTTGCGAAGGCGAAGGCGTACGACTCCCCGCTGCGTGAGGCCGCGTTCATCGTCGCGGTCGAGCGGGTGGCGAGCGCCATCACGAAGCGAGGCATCTTCCCTTAACGACTCGCGTACGGTTCGCGTGGTGGGTCACCGCAAATGGCGTCGCGATCGCGATTGCCGCCTCTCAGAGTTACCTGACGTTCGGCGGAGGTCTTCCGCATCTGATCGTCGACGGACTGATCGTCGGACTCCTTCAGGGCCTTGCTCTGCGGGGACTCGTTCGCTTCCCGTATTGGGTCGTTCTCACGAGCTCGGCGCTCGGACTCGCGGTCATCGCCGGCGTGGGCACTGTTGTCGCCGCCGGATCCGTTATTGCACCTCCAGGCAGGGTGGACA
>JALYLL010000155.1 GCA_030774255.1 Chloroflexota bacterium
AACGCCATCGCGATGACCGCCACAACTCCGGCGCTGACCGCGACGAGCCCGATGGCGAGCGAGCTGATGTTCTTGAGGTTCGCGCGGAAGTCGCGGATCGGCGTCAGGAACGCGCTCACATAAAGGAGTGGCGGAAGCACGACGAGGAAGACGATCTCCGGGTCGAGCTCCAGTCGAGGGATACCAGGCACCAGTCCAACGACAAGCCCGCCAATGAGCAGAAGCACGGGGTACGGGACGCGGATCCGCCGCGAGATCGTGACGAGCACCGCCACCACGATGAGGAGCGCGAGGAGCAGCTCGGCCGCGAGCATCTAGCGGGTCGGCGCGGTACTCAGTCCTGCACGCCGCCTTTCGTCATCGGGAGCGGATCGAGAACGCGCCGAAGGTCCTTGTCCGGCATGATCTTTTCCTCGCGCGCCACATCGAAGAGCGGCCGTCGCTCGGCGAGCGCCTTCTTCACGAGCGCAGCGGCCTTCGCGTAGCCGATGTGCGGCGAAAGAGCGGTCACGATGAGCGACGGGCTCGCGTCCATGAGCTCCCGCGCGCGGTCCTCGTCCACCTCGAGCCCGGCGATCGTCTTCTCGCGGAGCACGCGCACCGCATTCGTGAGGATCGTCGCGGAGAAACAGTTCGCGAAGTTGATGCCCGGCATCATTACGTTCAGCTCGAGCTGCCCGGCCTGTGCGCCATGAGCGACCGCGGTGTCATTGCCGATCACCTGAAAACAGACCTGATTCACCATCTCCGGGATCGCCGGATTGACTTTGCCGGGCATGATCGACGAGCCCGGCTGGACGGACGGAATGCGCAGCTCGCCGAATCCGGTGCGCGGTCCGGACACGAGCAAGCGGATGTCGTTGCAGATGCTGGACACTTCGATCGCCGCGGTGCGCATGCCGCTCGAGATGCGGACGAACGGCGCCATCGACTGCATAGCGGCGAAGAGATTCTTCGCGTTCTTGATGGGCTCGCCGTACCAGTCCGCGAGATACGCGCACACGCGCTCGCGGAACTCCGGGTCGGCGTTGAGGCCGGTCCCGGCCGCGGTGCCGCCGATACCGAGCTCGCAGAGTTCTATGCGTCCGGCACGAAGCCGAGCCGCGGCTGCGCGCACTCGCTCGGCCCACCCTGAGAACTCCTGACCGAACGTGATCGGCACGGCGTCCTGCAGATGGGTCCGTCCAGGCTTCACGACGTCCGCGTACCGGCTGGCCTTCTCACCAATGGCATCGGCGAGCGTGTCGAGCTCGGCACACAGAGTCTTGGTGAGCTCGAGGGCGGCAAGGCGCATGGCCGTCGGAGTCGTGTCGTTGGTCGACTGCGCCATGTTCACGTGGTCGTTGGGGTTCACGTGCTCGTACGTGCCGAGCGCCCCGCCCAAGATCTGGTTCGCGCGATTCGCGAGAACCTCGTTCACGTTCATGTGAAACGACACGCCGGCGCCCGAGTGGAAGACATCGACAACGAATTGATCCATGTGCTGTCCGGCCAGGGTTTCGTCACACGCGGCGACGATGGCGTCCTTCCGCCGCTCATCGAGACGGCCGGCCTCGCCGTTCGCGAGCGCGGCGGCGCGCTTGATTCGAACGAAGGCTCGGATGAACGCCGGAAAGGCTCGGTAGCCACTGATGGGGTAGTTCTCGATCGCTCGCTGGGTCTGCGCGCCCCACAGGGCGTTTGCGGGGACCTCTATCTCGCCCAGCGTGTCACGCTCGCGACGAGAGCTCACCGCGAACGTACAATAGACGTTCCGAAGTGCAGAAGAACCGGCTGACCTGGATGATCGGCGGCCCCCAGGGAAGCGGAATCAACGCCTCCGCCGAAGTGTTCGCAAAGGCCTGCTCGCGAGCGGGTCTGCGCGTCTACGCGAATATCGAATACCACTCGAACATCATGGGCAAGCACTCCTTCTATCGCGTCCGCGTGGACGACGAGGACGTGCGCTCGTACAAGGACAAAGCCGACATCCTCGTCGCACTCGACCTTGAGAGCCTCGCCGGCGACGGCGACCATCGGCGCTGGGCCACGCACTACGGCCATCTCGGCGAGATCAACGATGGCGGCGGCGTCATCTTCGACAGCGAGATCGGGTACGACCCGGCGACGGCGAACCGTCCGGACCTGCGCTTCTACCCGGTGCCCTTCATGGAGATCATCAAGAAGGCGCTCGAAGAAGTCGGCAAGGGCGAGCAGGCGCGCCGCTACGAGGTCATGAAGAACACGGTCGGGCTCGGCGCGTCGCTCGCGCTCTGCGAGTACCCGTTCGACCTCGTCGCCGAGGTCATCCGTTCGCAGTTCAAGGGAAAGCGCGCCGAGGTCGGCGAGCTGAACGTGCGCGCCGCGAAGCTCGCGTTCGAGCACGTGAAGCAGCACGAGAGCGCGAAGGACTTCCCCTACACGCTCAAGCCCGGCCGCGAGCCGAAGGCGCGCATCCTCGCGAAGGGCTACGAGATCCACGCGATCGCGAAGCTGAAGGCGGGCTGCGCGTTCCAGACCTACTACCCCATCTCGCCGGCGACGGACGAGAGCGTTTTCCTCGAACGGCAGCAGCGCGACTACAACCTGCTCGTGGTGCAGTGCGAGGACGAGATCAGCTCGATCAACATGGCGGTCGGCGCAGCGCACATGGGCGTGCGCGCGGCGACGGCGACGAGCGGCCCTGGCTTCGCGCTCATGGTCGAGGGGATCGGGTTCGCGTCGATCACCGAATGCCCCGGGCCGGTCCTCGTCATGTACCAGCGCGGCGGCCCGTCGACCGGCATGCCGACCCGCCAGGAGCAGGGCGATCTGCAGTTCTCGCTGCATCCAGCGCAGGG
>JALYLL010000156.1 GCA_030774255.1 Chloroflexota bacterium
GCCGATCTGGATGTTCTCCTCGCCGCCCGAGATCTCCTCCCACACGCTCTTCTTCGGGTCGAGCGTGTCGCGGCTTTGCGAGACATACGCGAGCTTCACGGTGTCGCCGACGCGGAGCGTCCCCGCATCGACCTTCTCCTCGCCGGTGATCAGTCGGAAGAGCGTGGTCTTGCCCGCGCCGTTCGGGCCGATCACGCCGACGATGCCGCCGCGGGGCAGCGAGAAGGTGAGATCGTCGAAGAGGAGCTTGTCGCCGTACGCCTTGCGGATGCCCTCCGCTTCGACGACGACGTCGCCGAGCCGTGGGCCTGGCGGGATCGAGATCTCGAGCTCGCGCTCGCGCAGCTCCGGATCTTCGGCGAGAAGCCGCTCGTACGCGTCGATGCGCGCCTTGCTTTTCGCCTGACGCGCGCGCGGCGATGCGCGCACCCACTCGAGCTCGCGCGCGAGCGTTCGCTGGCGCGCGGACTCTTGCTTCTCCTCGTCCGCGAGACGCTTGCGCTTCTGCTCGAGCCAGGAGCTGTAGTTGCCCTGGTAGGGAATGCCGGCGCCCTTGTCGAGCTCGAGGATCCAGCCGGCGACGTTGTCGAGGAAGTAGCGGTCGTGCGTGACCGCCACGACGCAGCCGGGGTACTCCGCCAGGTGACGCTCGAGCCAGCCCACCGACTCCGCGTCCAGATGATTGGTGGGCTCGTCCAAAAGGAGCAGGTCAGGCTTCGAGAGAAGAAGGCGGCCGAGCGCGACGCGCCGCCGCTCGCCACCGGAAAGGGTTGCGACGTCCTGGTCGCCGGGCGGGCAGCGGAGCGCGTCCATCGCGACGTTGACCGCGGCGTCGAGCTCCCAGAGACCCTTGGCCTCGATCTCGTCCTGCGTCCGCTGGAGCTCGTCGGTCACGCGCTCCATCTCGGCGGGAGTGAGGTCCTCACCGAGCTTCATCGAGAGCTCATTGTAGCGATCGAGCACGGCCCGCTGTGCTGCAACGCCGTCCTCGACATTGCCGCGGACATCTTTGCCCGGATCGAGGGCCGGCTCCTGCGCGAGCAGGCCCGCGTGGTATCCCTCGGTGATCCTGGCGTCGCCGATGAAATCGCGGTCGACGCCGGCCATGATCCGCAGAAGCGTGCTCTTGCCCGCGCCGTTCGGGCCGAGCACGCCGATCTTCGCGTCGGGGTAGAAGGCCAACGTGATCCCGCGCAGGATCTCTCGCTGCGTGGAAGGCACGATCTTCTTGAGCTGATACATCGTGTAGATGAATTGCGGGGGCACGTAAAGACCGTAGCAGGTAGGCTTTACAGCGTCGTGGGCGGGGACAAGCGCAATTTCCGACTGTCAAACGACGTGCTCCCGAGCCGCTATGAGCTGCGGTTCGAGCTCGAGTTCGATACGTGGACCTCAACGGGCTGGGAGCGCATCGCGCTGCGTTCGGCGCGTCCGTCGCGGGAGATCACGCTTCACGCGATCGAGCTGGACATCGCCGGCGCGACGATCGACGGAAAGAACAAGCTCGAGCGTGCGGAGCTCGACTCCGAGTCGGAGACGGCCACGCTTCGGTTCGCGAGCGAGATACCCGCGGGCGAGCACCTGCTCGAGATCTCCTGGAAGGGTGGGATCCGCGACTCGCTGCGCGGCCTGTACCGGTCGCTCCGCGGCGAGGAGCGCTACGCCGCGACCCAGTTCGAGGCGGCCGACGCGCGGCGGGCATTCCCCTGCTTCGACGAGCCCGAGTTCAAGGCGCGCTTCTCGCTCGAGCTCATCCACCCGTCCGGAAACGCGGCCATCGGCAACATGCCCATTACATCTCAGGAAGCCGTCGACGAGCGGCATACCCGCACGCGCTTCCGCGAGACGCCGAAGATCTCGTCGTACCTCGTCGCATTCACCGTGGGGCCATACGAGTTCACGCCCACGGTGACAACACCGTCCGGCATCCCCGTCCGCGTGTGCCTTCCTCCCGGTCTCGCAGAGCAGGGCATCTACGCGCGCGACGCGCACGTGCGCTCGGTGGAGTGGCTCCAGGAGTACACGGCGATCCCGTATCCCTACATAAAGGTGGACGCGATCGGCATCCCCGACTTCGAGGCGGGCGCGATGGAGAACCCGGGCGCGATCACCTACCGCACGCGCCTTCTCGCGGCGGACGATCGCAACGCCTCGATCCAAACGCTAAAGGGGATCTTCAGCACCGCCGCGCATGAGCTGACCCACATGTGGTGGGGCGACCTCGTCACGATGCGCTGGTGGACCGATCTCTGGCTCAACGAATCGTTCGCGTCGTTCGTCGGCGAAAAGGCCACCGCCGCTCTCAACCCCGAGTGGCGGTACTGGCGCGACTTCGTGGCCGACAACACGAGCGCGTTTAACCTCGACGCCCTCGCATCGACCCATCCGATCTCGGTCGAGGCCAAGAGCGCGGAGGAAGCGTCGCAGCGCTTCGATGCGATCTCGTACACGAAAGGCGCGGCCGTCCTTCGCATGATCGAGGGATACCTCGGCGAGGAGACCTTCCGAGAAGGCGTGCGCATCTACCTGAACCGGCACGCTGAAGCCAACGCGTCGGCCGATGATTTCTGGCGGGCGCTCGACGAAGCATCCGGTCAGGACGTGACGGCGATCGCGAACGCGTGGATCAAGGAGCCAGGTCATCCGCTCGTGCACGTCAGCGCGAAGCAGGCGGGTGACGCGCTCGAGCTCGAGCTACGGCAGGAGCGTTACTTCTCGGACTCGAGCGCGAAGCCGACCGCTCAGGTGTGGCCGGTACCGATGGTCGTCAAATACGGAACCGCGGAGGGCATCCGCGAGCAGCGCTTCGTGCTGCGCCGCGAACGCGAGACCGTGCGGCTCGAGGGCGCGAAGTGGTTCTTCCCGAACGCCGGTGGACGCGGCTTCTACCGATTCGCGTTCGCGTCGGCCGCTGAAGGCGATCTCCTCGATCAGGGCATCTCGCAGCTTTCGGCGGAGGAGCGGCTTGCGCTGCTCGACGATCTCTGGGCGCTCGTCCGTCACGGCAAGGCGACCCTCGCCACATTCCTGCACCGCGTCGAAACGCTCCGCGGCGAGCAGGACCGCGCGGTCCTCGCGTCGATCGCCGACGCGCTGACATGGCTCGCGAACTATGCCGTTCGCGACGCGACGGAGCGACCCTTCGCGCGGCTCGTCGAGGATCTGTTCCGGCCGATCCTGGACGCGGCCGGCTGGCGGCCGGCGGATGGCGAGGACTCCGACATTCGCGAGAAGCGCACGCGCGCGATCGGAATGCTCGGCCTGTACGCGCGGTCAGACGACATCCGCGGGGAGGCGCAGCGACTCGTGCGCGCGCATCTCGACGACGAAGAGCGGCTGCATCCGGACATCGCGGGCACGGTCGTCGCCGTGGCCGCGACGATCGGCGACGACCGCCTCTGGAATCGTTACGTCGCGCGCATGCAGCAAGCGCAGGCGGCCGACGCGCAGGAGGAGGCCCGGTTCCGCCAGGGCCTCGTGTTCTTCGAGGATGCGGCCCTCGCACAGCGGACCGCCGAGGCGATCTTCTCGCCGCTCATCCGCGTGCAAGATCGCGGGATCATGCTCATCCCGATGCTCCAGTTCCGCCGCACGCGACCGGTCGCCTGGGATGTCCTCAAGAAACACTGGGACGCCGACGTCGCCAACGCCGACGTGGCGCCGCTTTTGAAGCAGGCCATGGTGAACGCGATCAGCCAGCTCGCGCAGCGCGGTCTGGCTGAGGAAGCGGCCGCGTTCCTCGAGGAAAAGCGAACGCCGGACGTCGCTGAGACCGTCGCGCAAGCCCTCGAACGTCTCCGCGTCAACACCGCCGCCGCGAAGCGGCTCGCAGACGAGCTCGAGAACGAGCTTCGAGTGCCGACGCCCGGCTAGATCCGGAACAAATGCGCTCGGCGATACGTCGTACGGGCGTGACCAGCCGGACCGCGCTTTATCTCGTCGTCCTGCTTCTCCTCGGTGCCTGCGCGCCGCGGTCTGAGTCGCACGGCTGCGACGGACCTGCCGGTGACCACGTCATGTTCATCGACCGGCTCCGCTGCAATGCCATCCAGGTGGACATCGGGGAGGCCGTCACGCTTCCCGTTCTTCGCCCACCGGGGACCACGCTCCTGCTGTCCGGCGGCGGGCTCTCGAGTCAGGCGGAGGTGCAGTCGTTCAATTACGACGACACCGACCTCGGGGCGGATGGGCGTGGGGTGAGCGAGGCCGACGCTCGGAAGTTTGCGCCCGATGGTTCGTTGATCGATCGCAGCCAATCGATCTATTACCGCGGGACGCCCCACCTATTCCGTCGGGACCGCGTGCTCGTCATCTATGCGGGCGACGATCGAGCACTCGTAACCGTGCTCACGAAACTCCTCGGCAACCAGTTCGCCGGGGGATAGCCCGTCCGCTACGGCGCACCGTGCAAACCCGGGCCGGCGCCAGTCAGATCAAGAGTTGCACCTAGCCGACTTGAAGGATCAACGTCAGGCCGCCGGCGCCCTGCTCTTCACGGTTGTCGTTGGTCGTGTGGTGATTGATGTGGCAGTGAAGCAGCCACTTGCCCGGCTCACGCGCTTCCCAGATCACGTCGTAGCGCTCGCCCGGGCCGACGTTGACCGTGTCCTTGAAGACGCGCGCGCTTTCAGGAACCAGTTGCCCGTCGGTCGCGACGACCGTGAAGGGGCCGCCGTGGATGTGCATCGGATGGACGAAACCGCTTTGTGAGCCGATGAAGCGCACGAGCAATCTGTCGCCGACCTTCAGCTGTACGGCCTCCGTCGACGGATAGGCCTTGCCGTTGATGGTGAAGAAGTTCGGCTGCATCCCATCCATCGGCATCGCCGGGAACGTGTAGCCATCCTTGAAGAGCCACTCCTGCAGCTGCACCACGAGCTCCTTGTCATACCGAAGCGGTGACGGCTCCTTGGGATCGATGATCAGCGCCCCATAAAGGCCGAGCGCCTGCTGACGGTCGGGGTTGGTGTGCGAGTGATAAAAGAAGGTCCCGGCCTGGACCGCCGTGAATTCGTAAGTGAAGGACCCACCCGGAGGGATCGGCGTCTGGGTGATGTCCGCCGGTCCGTCCATCGCGTTCGGGACGATCAGACCGTGCCAGTGGACGGTCGTCGGCTCCGGTAGCGAGTTGCGAACGACAAACCGGACACGGTCGCCCTGCGTGATCCGGATGCGGGGCCCCGGGACCTGGCCATTGAAGGCGTACGCCGCCACCCGGACATACGGCAGGATGTTCCATCCGGTCACCGCGGCCTCGAGCTCGTAAACCTTCACGCCCCCGTCCACTCGCGCCTCCAGCAGACGATCCCCGCGCGCGTCGGCCGCCGCTTGGATCCGCACGCTGCCCGGATCGACCGCCGCCATATCGCGCATAGCCGCAGGCGGCAGGTCGCGGCGCATCGGCATCCCCGGCGGCATCACCACATTGCCGACCTGGCGCGCGCTAACAGTCAGGTTCGCCTGCGAGGCCGCGAGCACGCTTCCCGCAATGAGGGCCAGCACCGTCAGCAACGTCATGGCGGTGAGCTGGGCGCGCGTCACGGCGAATGCGGGGTCCGAAACTTTGCGCATCATCCCCGCCATGTCATCCTGATGCTCGCTCAATGTGAGTGGCCCGCAGCCGTCGCGCGCGCGGGGCGACGCCGGCCCCGGCGGATCATTCGCTGCCAGATCTCTTCGAGGTCAAGGGAATGGCCGCCTTTTCCAAGCGCCCGCTGCGTACCCATCCCATGCTTCAGTCCCACCGCGACCAGCCACACGTTTACCGGATACGCGACGACAAAGCCGACAATGATGCTTGCGGACATCGCGCCCCAGTACACGAGATGAGCCGGCTCCATCGCGCGCATGTCCTGACCCATCATCAGCAGCGTCATCGCTGGGATCATCCCGGCCATGACCATGTTCATCGAGAGCCATTCGGGGACGAGTGACATCCTCAGAGCGCGGCGGTACGAGCCACCCATGATGTCCTTCATGAAGAGGGCCTGGAAGATGAAGAGCCCGAAGCCGAAGCCCAGCGCGTATTCCACAATGAAGTCGATCCACATCGGAAAGCCGAGGAGCGCGGTCACCGTAGCGGCGAAGATGATGCCGGTGGCATCACCGGCAACACAGTGGATCGTCGAGCCCACGCCCTGCTTCCAGAGCGGGCTGATAAAGCGCTCGTGCGTCCCGGGGCGGGGCTCTTTGCAGGACATCACGTAGAGGACGGCGCCGAGAATGCCCGTATACAGGGTGACGAGCACCCAGCCCCATTTCATGACAGTCAGCTCTGGGTTGTTCGCGAACGCATCCCAGGCAACGTAGGCAGTCGATGCAAACGCGAGAACGATCCAGACAAGCACCAGGACGTCGATCCATGCCAAGGGTCCCAGAAGCGGGATGGATAGATCGGTCATGCGGCGAGCCTAGGCGATGGGACCTGCCCGGCGAGCGACCAGGTCAGCTCACCCGTCTAGATTGGGATCGCGCGCGCAGCCCACGCTGACGAGCGATCTCTTGCTCAGCGAATGTCGGGTCGGTCCGATAGCGCTCGCGCCGGCGCTGGTTTCGACAGAGCCTGCAGTACGCGATCCGCCCATCGCGGTGCCGAACGACGTTCTCTGAGGAGAGCTCGTGTCCACGTCGGCACACCTGAGTCGCGCGCGTCTGACGTCCTTCCCTTGCGCTTGAGAGGACGCGGAGGTGGTCGATATTGACGCAGCGAGCCGTCCCGCACGCGCTTACGACCGGTGTCGAGAGCGCCAGGGACCCGCGGCCCGCCTCGTAGAGCCGCCGGCGCGCCGCGGCAATGGAAGTCCGCGCCATCCACAAGCAGCACCCGCTCGGATCGCACGTGATCGGTTCCCCGCCATGCGCTAAGACGCGTAGTCGCACGGCCTGATGGTATGAAAGCCGCCAGCCGTACGGCCAGTACTGTCGGCGCAAACGGGTTGGAGGTGAGCGATGTCGTGCGCTTGTGGTGCCTGCTGCGGAAAGTGCTGCTCCGGAGTGAGCACCGAGAAGCCAAAGCCCTCGAAGTAGCGGCTCTGGTCCGGTGTCAGCCGCCGATGAAGCTCATTTCGATCTTGTGGAGACCGGCGGTCTGCTCGGAGCGAAGGTCGGAGTAGCGGTCGGTCCGCTCGGTCCACACCGCGGCGATCGCGTGCGTGATCTCGTCATCGGTGGCTGCGCTCCGCACTAGCGCGCGCAGATCGTGTCCCTGGGTCGCGAAGAGGCACGTGTAGAGGGAGCCGTCAGCCGAAAGGCGCGCGCGTGTGCAGTCCGCGCAGAAGGGCTGCGTGACCGACGAAATGACACCGATCTCGCCGCTCCCGTCCTTGTAGCGATAGCGCGCGGCGACCTCGCCGCGGTACCCCGCCTGAACCGGCTCGAGCGGCATCTCGCGGTCGATCATCGCCACGATCTCGCGCGCAGGGACGACGTCGTCGAGACGCCACCCGTTCGTCGATCCGACGTCCATGAACTCGATGAAGCGGAGCGTCATCCCGGTGCCTTTGAAGTAGCGGGCCATCGGCACGATGCTCGATTCGTTCACGCCGCGCTTGGTGACCATGTTGATCTTGATCGGCGCGAGGCCCGCCGCGTGCGCCGCCTCGATGCCGGCGAGCACTTTCGCCACGGGAAAGTCCGAATCGTTCATCGTCTTGAAGGTCGCGTCATCGAGCGAATCGAGGCTCACCGTTACCCGCTTCAGGCCGGCGGCAGCGAGCGAGCGCGCTTTCTGCGCCAGGAGTGAGCCGTTCGTCGTAAGCGTCAGGTCGAGGTCGCCGATCTTCGCGAGCCGTTCGACCAGATGCTCGAGGTCGCGCCGCACGAGCGGCTCGCCGCCGGTGAGCCGGATCTTCTGCACACCGAGAGACACGAAGATCCGGACGAGGCGCTCGATCTCCTCGAACGTCAGGATCTCGGCCCGCGGGAGGAACTGGAAATCCTTGCCGAAGACCTCCTTCGGCATGCAATAGACGCAGCGGAAGTTGCAGCGGTCGGTGACGCTGATCCGCAGGTCGTGTAGCGGTCTGCCGAGCGTGTCGAGCGGATTTGTCCCCACGCGAAAAGTATGAGGCTCGGGTGTCTCCCGACCTAGGCGGTCAGCCGATCCCGGACCGCGTCCTTGATCGCGGCGGGTTTTGGGAATCCCCCGTCGCGCGTCATCGAGTGCAGCAGATCCCCGTCAAAGGAAACATCGAAAGTCCCTCCGTCCCACGGGATCAGCTCGATGCAGGAAAGGCGGGCGCCGAACTCGAGCATGAGCGCCTTCGCCAGGTCGAGTGTCTGCGGCTCGTAACCGCATTCGGCGCAGTAGGTGATCTTGACCTTGTGCGCGGAGGTCATGCCGCGACGCGCGTCGCGATCTCCCGTAGCTCTCGGACGACCTCGGCGTTCGCGAACTTCGCGGTCTCGTCCCGCATCTTCGCGAGCTCCGCTTGGAGCCGCACGCGGACGTCCTCCGCGAGCTGATCGACCGGCGCATCGGGCGATCCGAATTCCGGGTGCGAAGCGAAGATGTCCTTCCGGCGCTTGGCGCGGACCTCGGTGACCGAGGCGGGCCGCTCGATCCAGTGCCCAAGCTCGCGGAAGGCGTCGTCGAAGAAGACGAAGACGGGGATCGACTTGAACTGCCCTTTGTTCAGATAGCGCTGCATGATGTCGTCGTTCTGGTCGCGGAGAAAGATCCGCACATCGAGCTTTCCGCTGTCCTTCGCGAGGCGACCGAGCACCGGAAGATTCGCGATGACGTCGCCGCACCAGTCCTCGGCGAGGGCCACGACCTTCACCGGACGCGGCAGCCCGCGGAACGCGACCAGGTCATCCTTGTTCAGGTCGACCCGTTTCTCGTTCTCTTCGAGGCGGTCGCGGTTGCGCGTCATCTGCTCTTTGAACGCGTCGTACGTCAAGCCTTTATCGAACCGAGCGCGATCGATCGTCATTTTGCGGGCGGCCTCCTTGGATGTCCGGATGATGGCATCACCTCGAAGAACGCGCCGGCCGCGCGAAAGATTCCGGCTAGGGGCTCTTTCTCGCACTCGCGCCCTTGCGGCCCGCGGCGGACATGTCGCGCTTCGCGCGCGCTCGTTCGCCCGGCGGCTTCGCTTCCTTGGTTTCGCCCTTCGCGGTGCGCGTCTGATTCACCGTCGCGGCCGCGATGCGCTCCGTTTCCTCCGGACGCCCACGTTTCTTGAGGTTCGACTTGATGTGGTCGTACTGGCGCTCGCGCTTGTCGGTCCAGGCTCCCTGTGGCATTCGCGTCACCTCCTGCGCACGCGCGTGCAAGCGGCGTGCGCGATCAGCCCTCGAATCGCGCGGGCTCGAGCGTGAGCAGGTCAGCGATGCGCTCGACCGCGACATCCGGCGGCGGACCGGCCGCCGCCTCCGACGCGTAGTGCCCCTGGCGAACGTGGATCGTTGTTGCCCGTTGTCCGAGGCCGCTCTTGGTGCGGGCAAGAAGCGAGGCTCTGTCGTCGATATGCACGTAGTGGCGCGCTGGGAAGCGCCGTTCCACTTCCGCGAGGTGGTCTTCCTTGTGCTCGTAGACAAGCACGTTCCCTCTCGTCGCCAGCAGCAGTCCGGCACGCGCGATCTTCGCCGGCTGAAAGACACGGTCCCCGTCCGACAGGATCGCGACGTCGCCGTGGGTCCAGAGCCGCGCGATGACCTCCATCGCGCGCGGATAGAGATACCGCTCGAACGGGACGCTCAGGACTTCGCGGTCGACGTCTTCGGCGTGACGCTCGTCCGGGAACGCGCGACGGAATCGGCGGAGGGTCTCGGGAAAGTTCACGATGCCCTCTTCGTGCCGGACCTCCTCATACAGATTCCAAAAGCGCGACGCACGATCGGGCGCGACGAGACGCGCGACGGCGCTCTGGATGTCCCGTTTCACGCGGTCGTTGTCGAGAAGCGTGTTGTCCACGTCGAAGAGGAAGACAAGATCGCCCGAGCTCACAGGTCGCCCTGCGTGATGCGCTTCTCGAAGAGATACGTCTCCCCCGACCACGGGCGGCGGTAGCCAGCCGACCGCGCGGCGCGGCGCTCGGTAGCCGTCGAAGCGTAGAACGACACGTCGTCGAGGCCGCGCCGCTGAGCTTCGACGCGCAGGCCGCGCAGCAGGTCGGCGAGCCGACGCGGGCGTCCTCCGATCGCGACGATCATGAGCGACTTCT
>JALYLL010000157.1 GCA_030774255.1 Chloroflexota bacterium
CCGCTGATGATCGCCCTGGTGTGGATCCAGGTGATCTACGTCACGATGGTGTACGGACCGATCGCGGCCTTCCTCGTGGAGTATTTCCGCGCGAAGGTCCGCTACACGTCGCTTTCGATTCCGTACCACTTCGGGAATGGCTGGTTCGGCGGCCTGCTGCCGCTGCTCTTCACCGGTCTTGTCGGCGCGACATTCCCCGAGGGGAGCAAGTCGTACGTGCCATTCCTCACCAACTTCATGGGTCTTCCGATCAAGACCGACATCTCACTGCGTCAGTTCAACCCCACGAACGACCCGAACGGAAACTTCTATCTCGGTCTCGCGTACACGATCACCGTTGCCATCATGACGGTGATCATCGGCACGCTGTTCCTGCGCGAGCCGCGCGGGGCCAAGATCTGGTCCGAGGTCGGTGGCGAAGAGCCCGGCATGGTGACCGAGGCGACTCCCGCCGAATAAACGATCCGCTCGCACGAGAAAGAGGGAGGCCACCGGCCTCCCTCTTTTCTACTTGGGTCCGCGCCTCTTCAGGCGTTCGTCTTCAGCGATCTCGGCGTCGAGTCCGGTTCGTCGATTCCACGACTCCCAGCCTTCCCAGTTCGCCATGAAGAACGTGTAGCAGACGAGGTACATCGCAGCGAGTAGAAAGACGGTCGCACCGAGGAGGAGCAGAGCACCGACGGGATTGGCGACGTCCGACTCAGGCACGAACAGAGGCTAGACCCAGATCGCTAGCGCTCGTGTTTCAGTGCAAGAGCGGCTTCTCGAGCTGAACGTGCGCCGGCAGCGGCTTATAGCCGAGCTTGGCGTTGATCTCTCGCATGGCTTTGTTCGGCTCGTCGTTCGTCGTGAGCATCGCGCGCAGCCCCTTGGCCTTCGCGCGCGAGAGGGCCTCGACCTTGATGGCCGTGGCGAGTCCGCGGCCGCGGTAGCCGCGCCCGACCCCGGTCATCCACGTATACCCATCTAGAGACTCTCGCTTTCCGGACGTGGTCAGGGCCGCGATGGTCTCTCCGTCGTACGCGATGACCGAGGCGTCGGCGATCATCTGACCGCTCTCGAATCCCATCTGACGGAAGCGCTCGAGGGGCCAGTGCGGCGTCGGCGTCGCCCAGGGAATGTCCTCCCACATCGGCTTCTCCGCGTCGTGGAGGGCGCGGATGAAGTGCTCGCGGCCCTCGCCGTCCCGGCCGTCGAGGATCTCCTCGATCGTCCGAAACGTGATGCCCGATCGCTTGACCTCGTCGACGCGGGCCTTGAACGCGCCGGGGTCGAACGTCGCGAGCTCGACGTACGCCTCGATGCGACGTCCGATCTCACGAAAACCACGTTTGGCGGCCCACGCCAACGAGTCGGGGTCCGCGTCGCTCGCACCAGCGAGGAATCGCGGCGCTTTGCGGCGGACGGCTTCGTCGATGATGACCGCGAGCAGAGCGCTCGCGATCCCTTTGCCACGATCCGCTCGGGCGACCGACACTCCGCCGCTCTGGGCACCGTCGGGGTGCGCGAATGCGCCGCCACTGCTCACATTGGCGATCGCGGCAATGCGCCCCGATTCGTCCTCGACGGCGAGCCGGAGCAGCGAGTCGTCGGGTGACATCGACTCCCAGATTCGCCACTCCTCGGCGCTGCCCTGCTCCATAGGCCCGTACCACGTGTTGCGTTCGGCGATCCACGGCTCGCGGTCGCGTTCTTCGAACGGACGCGCGCGGTACCCCTTCGGAAGGCTCGCTGTTAGCCGGTCGGTGTCGAGGGCGATCACCCGCGGGACGATAATCGGCCCGATACACCGCTGTCACGATGCCGACACCCATCGGTTGCGATCCGAGCGGCCATGGCACCGCATATGCCCCTATTTGGCCGTCCCACGCACGGTGGGAATCAAGGAGGTAATCGAATGGACGACAAAATCGAAGGCAAGTGGGACCAGACCAAGGGCAAGGTCAAGGAAGAGGCCGGCAAGCTCGGTGGCGACAAGTCGACCGAGATCGGCGGCAAGGTCGATCAGGGCAAGGGCAAGCTCAAGGAAGGCCTCGGCGACGTCAAGGAAGGTCTTCACGACGAGCGGGTCGACCGTTAACTAGCACACGCGGTGACGCGGGGCCCGGGCGCACAATTACGACGTGCGTCCGGGCCTTTGCTTGTTCCTCGCTTGCGCGCTTTTTCTCGGTGCCTGCGGCGCGCCCGTCTCGAAGGCCGCCGCGCGCGGCCTCCCGCCGGTGACCCTCGTCGCGAGCGCGAACGATGAAGTGACCGTCGGCGTTCTCGAGCTCATCTGCCAGAGCTGCGCCGAGCACATCCTCGCCGGCTGCCGGCGGATCGAGGGCGTCGCGTCGGTCGAGGCCGACCGCAGGGAAAGGCTCATCACCGTGTACTTCGATTCGTCGGTGACCACTCGCGAGCGGATCCTGGCCGCCGTGGACGACGTGGTCGCGTCCATACCCTGACCCTCGGCCGGACTCTCGTCGCGCATCACGCCGATCCGATCGGGCACCTCTTCGGCTTGCTGTCATTCGCCCGTCCGCGACGTCGGGACGGTTGCTTTCTTTACGTGAGCGATCGCGGCCTCGCGAATCTCGTCCTGACCCGACGCGGGTTCGGCGCGATCACCTTCGGCCACGTCATCGTCGCCAGCTTCGAACCAACACCTGCGGTATGGCGCCACGAGCTCCGGCACGTCGCGCAATACGAACGCCTCGGGCTGTCCTTCCTGCCGCTCTATCTCTGGTATCGCGCGAGGTACGGATATTTCGAGCATCCGTTGGAGCGAGACGCGTCGGAAGACCCTAGGCTCTTTTCATAGTGGCCACGTACGACATCGCGATACTTGGCGGCGGCCCCGGCGGATACGTCGCGGCCCTCCACGCGGCGGTGAAGGGCGCGAAGGTCGCCCTCGTCGAGCGCGATCGCGTCGGCGGCATCTGCGTGACGGTCGGGTGCATCCCGTCGAAGGCACTTCTGGACTCGAGCCACGCCTACTGGCTCACGACACACGGTGAGGATCACGGCATCCACGTGGACGGCGCGCGGTTCGAGCTCCCGAAAGCGGTAGCGCGCAAGGATCGGGTCGTCGCTCAGCTCGTATCGGGAGTCGAGGCGCTGCTCAAGGGCCGAAAGGCCGATCTCATCAAAGGCGAAGGGACGTTCGTGTCGCCGACCCAGTTGCGGGTCGGGAGTCAGACGATCGACGCGAAGGCGCTGATCGTCGCGACAGGTTCGAAGGTCGGGACGCCTCCGATCAAAGGGCTCGCCGAGGCGAAGCCGCTCGACAACGTCGGCGCACTCGCGCTCACCGAGATCCCGAAACGCCTCATCGTGATCGGCGGCGGGGCGATCGGGCTCGAGCTCGGGACCTTCTTCTCGGAAATCGGAAGCGACGTCACCGTCCTCGAGATGCTGCCGCAGCCGATCGCGTACGCCGATCCCGAGGTCGTCCGTCTTCTCGTGCGCTCGCTCGAGCAGCGCGGCGTCAAGGTCCGAACAAACGCGAAAGTCACCGAGGTGAAGCGGAACGGGGCCATCGTCACGGTCAGCGCGGAGATCGACGGGAAGCAGGAATCGTTCGAAGGCGAGCACGTCCTCCTCGGCGCCGGTCGAGTCGCGAACCTTTCGGGCGTCGAGCAGGCCGGCCTCACCACCAACCGTCTCGGCATTACGGTCGATGACCGGATGCGGACGAACATCCCCGGCGTGTGGGCGATCGGCGACTGCATCGGCGACCCGCGCGCCCCGAAGCTCGCGCACGTCGCGTCGACGCAAGGCGAGGTCGCGGTCGACACCATCCTTGGCGAGGACGCGACGATGAACTACGACGTCACACCGAACGTCGTCTACACGCATCCGGAGATCGCGCAGGTCGGTTTGACCGAGGCGCAGGCGAAGGAAAAGTTCGGCGCGGAGATGAAGGTCGCGCGCTACAACTTCCGCAGCTCCGGCCGGGCGCTCGCGCTCGGCGAGGCCGACGGGCTCACGAAGATCGTCACCGCCGGGAAGGATCAGCGAATCGTCGGCGTGCACATCGTCGGCCCGCAGGCGAGCGAGCTGATCGCCGAAGCGACGCTGGCGATACGGCTTGAGGCGACCGTCGAAGACGTGATCGCGACGATCCACGCGCACCCCACGCTTGCCGAGACCTTCCGCGAGGCGGCGCTCTCAGCGGCCGGTCGGCCGATCCACTCCGCCCGCTAACCGCTCCGAAAGCGCACGTCCAGGAGTCCGTCCTTCTCCGCCTTGCGGAGCTCGACCTGCGGTGCGCCCCGTTTCCTCAGCTCTGCGTAACGCCACTCAGCGTCGGCGATGTCGACGGCTCCGATAGCAACCGACGCTATCCCCATCGCACCGTTCGCGTGTTGGGCCGCGGCGCCGCCCGGCACGCGAAGGTCGCGTGCGGTGATGTCTTCGATGACGAATGGAAGAGGCGCTTTGAGCACCGCCGTACGCCATTTGAGCTCGACGCCGTCCGGTCTGATGCGACCGCCGTCCTTCGGCGGTGTCGTCACGAGCTCGGCGAGCGCCGTGCTGTCGGCGGCGAGATCGTCTGAGAGGAGCGCGAAGTCCGCGAGCCCGCCGCCATCCGCTGCGACCTTCCACCAGCGATGCGCGAGCGCCCGGCCGAAATCGCGGAACGCCACGAGCTCGAGATAGCTTCCGTCGACGAACGTGATGAGCGCGTTGTGAGTAAGGCCGTCAGCATGTTCACCGCCTGGCGTCACGGTGAAACCGCGCCGCCGATGATCGGCGATCGCCGTATTTAGATCACGGGCGACGAGGACGACGTGGTCGAGCTGACGGAGCATCGGCGAATGTGTATCACGCGGTGGGCTAACAGTAGGCCGTGAAGGAGTCGAACCTTCGTCGAGTACTTAGAAGGTACTTGCTCTATCCATTGAGCTAACGGCCCAGGCACTGCAATTATGACGAACGTCCGCCTCCGGATAGGGCATGTGCAACGTCATATGCTTTCGCTCCCAGATACCTCGCTCGCGTGCGGTCTTACGGGTATGACAGTTCGCACAAAGGACCTGGCACTTCGCGATCTCTTCTAGGATCGTCGACCAAGCGAAGCCAGCGGTGCACATGTACGCGACGTCGTCCCGCTTATCGCGGAGATGATCGAACTGCAGGACGACAGGGTCTCGCTCGCCGCATTCGACACATGGGTGTTGAGCGAGGTACTGCCACATCCGCAGTTGGTTCTGATCTCCTGTTAGATCCCGATTTTTCCGAACATGCGAGATGTGTTTTTCGCGGTTACGTTCGTACCAGAGCCGCTTGTATTCAACGAAGCACGTCTTGCACCAGGAGTGACGGATGCCGAGCTTGGGATACCTGAACCCGAACTCGTCGAGAGCTTTCTCTATCCCACACTTGCCGCAAGTCTTGCTCTGGAGTGGCTCCATAGAACACACATTCTATTCTGAACAAGCGCATGAAACAAGCCCAGGCATGCAAAAAAACACGGCGGCCGCCGTCTATTCGAGACGTATCCGCGTCGCCGGCACGTCCAGGATCACAAGCTGCGTTCCGCTGGTGACCGCATTGACTTCGAAGATGAGCGGCACCAGAACAGAGCGGCCCACGGGAAAATCCGTCGGCCATATGTACGCGGAGTCCGGGTTGGCGGCGCTCGAGTACACGCCACTCGATGTTGGTTGCGCGGAGTACTGCTCGCCACTCGTCGCGGTCAGCGTGAAGTTGCTTGGCAAGAGCCGCGCCGGCCCTGGGCCGCGATTCGTCGCGGCGATCTGCACTACCAGGTAGGTCCCGCGCGCTTGCGACTCTCCGATCCGTGTGACGCGGCGCACGCTGCCTATGTTGTACGTCCATCCAGGCGATGTGATCTGCGTGCCGACGGCCACCGTTTCCGCGGTAGAGCCTC
>JALYLL010000158.1 GCA_030774255.1 Chloroflexota bacterium
CTCATCCATATCGATGCGGCCGACCGCTTCCTCGCGAAGCTGAAGGACGTCGCCGATCCCGAACGCAAGCGGGCGATCATCGGCGAGGAGTTCGTGCGCTGCTTCGAGGAGCAGGCCGAACGCGTCGGGCAAGTGGATCTTCTGGTGCAGGGCACGATCTACCCGGACGTCATCGAGTCGCGCTCGCGTGAATCGAAAACGAGCGCGCGCATCAAGACGCATCACAACGTCGGCGGGCTGCCCGAGATCATGGCGCTCGAGGTGGTCGAGCCGCTCCGTCGCCTTTTCAAGGACGAGGTCCGCCGCGTCGGCGCGGAGCTCGGCATCCCCGAGGACATCCTCTGGCGCCATCCTTTCCCCGGCCCCGGTCTCGGGGTGCGCGTGCTCGGGCCGATCGATCGCGAAAGTTTGGACACGCTTCGCAAAGCGGACGCGATCTTCCTCGAGGAGCTTCGCGCCGCCGACCTTTACCGCACGGTCGCGCAGGCGTTCGCTGTGCTGACGCCGGTCCGTAGCGTCGGCGTGCAGGGCGATTTTCGCACGTATGGCGCGCTCGTCGCGCTCCGCGCGGTCACGACTGAAGACTTCATGACCGCGGACTGGGCGCGCCTTCCCTACGACCTGCTCGAGCGCGTCTCGGCGCGCATCGTGAACGAGGTGTCCGGCGTGAATCGCGTGGTGTACGACGTGTCGTCCAAGCCGCCCGCGACGATCGAGTGGGAATGACAGAGGTGCCGATGGCGGACGCGCGTGAGCTTCGCAGCGCGATGGTGAGTGGGCTGAAGGAGCGGGGTCTGGAACTCAACCCGGCGATCGAAGACGTATTTCGCACGATCCCGCGCGAGGTCTTCCTACCAAACGTTCCGCTCGAGCGGGTGTACAGCGGTGACGCCGTCATCACAAAACAGGACGAGGAGGGCCGTCCGATCAGCTCCTCGAGCGAGGTCGGGATCATGATCGCCATGGCGCAACTTCTTGAAGTCGCGCTCGGTCAGCGGATCCTCGAGATCGGCGCCGGTACCGGCTACAACGCCGCCGTCCTCGCGCAGCTTGTTGGCGAGCGCGGTGCCATAACGACGGTCGACATCGATGCCGATGTCGCGGCTCTTGCGCGTGAGCATCTGGCGGTCGCGGGCTTCGATCGCGTTGCTGTGGTCACCGCGGATGGGTGGCGGGGCTATTCGGGCAATGCTCCGTACGATCGGATCGAGGTCACCGCAAGCGTGGCCGATCTCTCGCCGGACTGGATTGCGCAGCTCGCTGACGGCGGAACGATCGTTCTGCCGTTTGTGCTGCGCGCCGGCATGCAGGCGGTCCTTGGTCTAACGAAGCAGGGCGCGGAGCTCCTGAGCACGCGTGTCGTCCCGGGCGGATTCATGCGGCTGCGCGGCCCGGCTGGCCCGCGGCCCCAGATCCGCAGCTTCGATGGTTGGTCGGTCGAGCTCGGCGACGGGGTGGTCGATTGGAACGGCGTCCTGCCCTCGCTGCTGCGGGAAACTCCGCGCTTCGCGGTTGCGCCGCCGCTGGGCTGGGAGCCGCTGATCCTGCTCGCGCTTCTGCACGGCAACGTCACCGTCAGGAGGGAAGGGCACCCGGGCTTGGCCGTTGGCATCTTCGATCCCGACGGCGGCTTGGCTGTCGTGGAGCTCGCGGGTCGTTCGATCGCGGGTCCGATCAGCCTTGTTATCGCATTTGGGTCGGACCCCGCCCGGTCCCGATTGCTGTCGGCGATCGAGGACCTACGAACGATCCGCCTGAAAGATCTCCAAGTCGTCGCGAGACCGAGCGGATCCGCCGCGCCCGAAGGCGCCGTGGTGTTGCGTCGTGAAAGCTTCACGTTCGCGTTTCGCGCGCCGAGGTCCGGGTCGTGACACTTAAGGGCATCTTCGGCGGCGAGGCCGTCTACAAGAAGATCTGGGAGGAGCGCCGGCAGCGCAGCCCGCGGCGGTCGGCCGGCGCGCCCGGACTCAACTGCCTCGTGCTCGGAGGCGGCGGGCGCGAGTACGCGATCGCCTGGCGTCTTGCGAACTGCAAGAGCGTGACGACCATCGACGTCGTCCCGGGCAACGCGGGTCTCTCGCTCTTCACGCGGGTCCTCGATCAGCGACCCGACAACCTGGTCTGGCTGGACGAGCACGTTCTCGCGTCCTTCATCGACCTCGCCATCGTCGGGACCGACGAGCTCGTCGCGGCTGGCATCGGCGACGCCCTGCGCCGTTCCGGTATCGCCGTGGTCGGACCATCGCGGGATGCATCGAAGGTCGAATGGTCGAAGTCGTTCGCCAAGGAGCTCATGGCCGAGGCCGGCGTTCCGACGGCGAGATCCGAATCGTTCGCCGACGCCGCCGCGGCGAAGGATGCGCTCGGCCACTGGGACGCCCCCGTCGTCGTGAAAGCCGATGGCCTCGCGCTCGGCAAGGGCGTGACCATCGCGCGGACCCGCGAAGAGGCCGTTGAGGCCCTCGCGACGCCGCCCGCGAACAGCGGGCGCGTCCTTCTCGAGGAGGTACTCGAAGGGGAGGAAGCCTCGCTGCAGGCGCTCGTCGACGGGGAAACCGTCGTCGCGCTCCCGCCCGCGCGCGACCACAAGCGCGCGCGTGATGGCGACACCGGCCCGAACACCGGGGGCATGGGGGCGTTCTCGCCGACAGCGGTCCTTCCCGACGATCAGGCGCAGGCCGTCGCCGAAGAAGTCATCGCGCCTATCGCGGCGGTGCTCGCGAAGCGCGGGACGCCATATCGCGGCGTCCTCTATGCAGGCCTGATGAAGACCCGAGACGGCTGGAAGGTGCTCGAGTACAACGCACGCCTCGGGGATCCCGAGGCCGAGGTCACGCTTCCACGGATCGAGGGCGACTTCGCGAAGCTCTTGTTCGCGCTCGGTGAAGGTCGCCTGGCGGAGTTCGTCGCCGCTGAGCCGATCCGCTTCAGCAAACGTGCGTACGTGGACGTGGTCCTCTGTGCGGAGAACTATCCGGGAACGCCGAAGATCGGGATGCCCGTCGAAGGACTCGATCGCTTGCCCGAGAACGTGCTCGCGTTCCACGGAGCGACCAAACGTGGCCCGAGCGGCGACGTCCTCGTCAGCGGCGGTCGAGTCATGCACATTGTCGCGAGCGGCGACAGCATCGCCGAGGCCCGCGACCGCGCGTACGCCGGGGCCGCGCACGTGAGCTTCGAAGGCAAGTTCTATCGTTCGGACATCGCGCAGCAGGAGGTGGCGGTCGCGTGACGACAGCGAAGGTTGCGATCGTCATGGGCTCTTCGTCCGACCAGGCGACGATGCACCTCGCCGCCGAGATCCTCGAGGGCCTCGGTGTCGAGTACGAGACGCGCGTTCTTTCCGCCCACCGCACGCCGGAAGCCCTACGTGAGTGGGTGGAATCGCTTCCCGACCGCGGGGTTCGTGTGGTCATCTGCGGCGCCGGCGGCGCGGCGCATCTCGCCGGCGCGGTCGCCGCGCTGACGACGATCCCGGTGATCGGCGTCCCGCTCGTGTCCCCTAACGCGATCGCCGGAGGACTCGACGCGCTCCTTTCGACGGTCCAGATGCCACGCGGGATCCCGGTGGCAACCGTCGCGGTGGGCGACCCCGGGGCAGCGAATGCGGGCATCCTCGCGGCCGAGATCCTCGCGACCTCCGACGAGCTCCTGTCTATGAAGGTGAAAGAGATGCGCGATCGCAACGCGGCGAAAGTGCTCGCGGGATGACGATCGGGCACGCCGAGCGCGCCTCGGGTGGCACGGGGGAGCGGGTTGCGCGCGAGCCGTCTGGCCGGCCGCGTCAGACAGGAGCGGTCCCTAGTGGTGGGGAGCGGACCGGTAGGCGAGAGCGCGACCCCGACCCCGGGACAGGACCCGAGGCGCCACCCGCGGCGCAAACGGAATGACGATCACAAATCGCTTCGACACCGTTTCGCCGCTCGATTCGCGGTTTTATGGCGGTGATCCCGCGCTCTTCAAGGCGCTCCATCCATATTTGTCAGCTGCGGCTGCGATCAAGTACATGGCGCGCGTCGAGGGCGCGCTTGCGCTCGCGCTGGCGGACGTCGGCATCACCGACAAGACCACGGCGAACGCGATCGCGAGCGCGGCGGATCGCATCACCGCGCAGGAGGTCGCCGAGGAAGAGGCGCGCACCCGGCACGACGTGCGCGCGCTCGTCAACGTCATTCGCGCGCAGGTGCCCGACGAGGCCAAGCGCTTCGTGCATCTCGGAGCGACGAGCTACGACATCGTCGATACCGCGAACGCGCTCCGCTACCGCGAGTGCATCGATCGCGTCGTCGTGCCGACCCTCGCCGTGCTCATCGCCAAGTGCATCTCCATCGCGGAGGCCGAGGCCGACACGGCGCAGATCGGCCGCACGCACGGTCGCCACGCCGAGCCGGTGACGTTCGGGTTCGCGATGGCCGAGTACGTCTCGCGTCTCGGCGACAGGCTCGAGCAGCTTCGCCTCGCCGCGCGACGCCTTCCGGGCAAGCTCTCCGGCGCGGTCGGCGCATACAACGCGCTCGCGCTCTTAGCCGAGGATCCGCGCGCGCTCGAGCGCCGGTTCCTCTCGAGCCTCTCACTCCATGCGGCCCCGGTGTCCACGCAGATCGTTCCGCCCGAGGGCTGGACCGATCTCGCGCATGCATGCGTGAGCGCGCTCGGCGTGATGGCGAATCTCGCGGACGACATGCGGCAGCTGCAGCGCAGCGAGATCGGCGAGGTCGCCGAGTCGTTCGCCGTGGAGCAGGTGGGATCGTCGACGATGCCCCATAAGCGCAACCCGGTCTCCTTCGAGAACGTGAAATCGATCTGGAAGGCGATCGCGCCACGGATGCTGACGACGTACATGGACCAGATCAGCGAGCACCAGCGCGATCTCACCAATTCGGCGTCGCAGCGCTTTCTCGGGGAAATCCTCGCGGCCACCACCTACGCGGCCGGTCGGCTCGCGTCGTCGCTCGACGGGATGCGCGTCGACCGCGACCGCCTGAAGGCGAACCTCGCGATGTCGCGCGGCGCGATCGCGGCCGAACCGCTCTACGTGCTCCTCGCCAAGTACGGGCACCCCGACGCCCATGAGGCGGTGCGCCGGCTCACGCTCGAGGCCGAGCGTGGATCGCGCTCGCTCCTCGAGGTCGCGTCGCAGGACACCGATCTCCGCGAATACCTGAAAAAGTTCTCGCCCGACGAGCGGCGGATCCTCGAGCGTCCCGAGGAGTACCACGGCCTCGCGCCGGAGATCGCGCGCGACATCGCGTCGGCGTGGCGCGAGCGGCTCAAGGGCATCCTTCCAGAGTGAGCGTCCTCCTCGAATCGCGGGTCGAGGGCGCCAGCCTCTTTCGTCGCGGCAAGGTGCGCGACGTGTACGAGGCAGGTGGAGACAAGCTCGTCATCGTCGCGAGCGACCGGCTCTCGGCGTTCGACGCCGTCCTGCCGACGCCCATACCCGACAAGGGGCGCGTGCTCACTCAGCTTTCCAACTTCTGGTTCCGCAAGACCGGGAAGATCGTGCCGAACCATCTTGTCTCCACCGATCTCCGCCGTTTTCCGAAGGCGTTTCGCGACTCGCGGTCGCTTGCCGGCCGCGCCGTTCTGGTGCAGCACTGCGAGCGCATCGACATCGAATGCGTCGCGCGCGGGTACATCTCCGGGTCCGCGTGGACGGAGTACAAGGCGCTCGGGACGGTCGCCGGCGAGGAGCTGCCGAAGGCGCTCATCGAATCGGAGCAGCTCGCCAAGCCGATCTTCACGCCCGCGACGAAGGCCGAGTCAGGCCACGACCAGAACATCAGCCGCGCGCAGCTCGCCGGAATGGTCGGGACCGAGCTCGCGCGGGAGCTCGAGCGCCTCACGCTCGCGCTGTATGGCTTTGCCCACGACTACGCCGCGTCGAAGGGGCTGATCCTCGCCGACACGAAGTTCGAGTTCGGGATGTTCGACGGCCACATCACGCTCATCGACGAGATCCTGACCCCAGACTCCTCGCGCTACTGGGATGCGGAGGCGTACAAGCCCGGGAGCTCGCCCGCCTCATTCGACAAGCAGTACGTCCGCGACTTCCTCGTGCAGAGCGGCTGGAACAAGGAGCCTCCGGCGCCGGCGCTTCCTCCCGAGGTCGTGAAGGGCACGAGCGAGCGGTACCGCGAGGCATACAAGCGGATCGTGGGGAAGGAGCTCTCATGAGGTTCGTCGCGCGCGTCCTCGTGCGGCCGAAGGCCGAAGTCCGCGACCCGCAAGGCGAGGCCGTGCTCGCCGCGCTGCGCTCGCTCGGGCACGATGTCGCGGAGGTGCGCACGGGCAAGGAGATCGTCGTCACGTTCGAAGCGGCGGACGAGAACGCCGCGCGCGAGACGGCGGAACGGATGGGCGATCGGCTGCTGGCGAACCCGGTGATCGAGAGCTACACGGTCGATGTCGGTCGCGACGCCGTCACGGCGCGGTGAGGTGCATCTCCGCAAGCTCGCGGTCACTGAAGATTGTCGGACAGACCGGATCGCTTCCCGCCGAGACCGTGCACGTCATCGGCGAGTACATGAGGCCGACGCTTGAGAATCCGGTCGGCGTGTCTGCCCAGTGCCCGTCCTTCGTGCCCGCGCCGAAGCAGCACCAGATGTGCCCGAGCTCGTGGAGCGTCGTCACGAGTAGCTCCGCGACCGAGAGCCGTCGCGAGCCCTCGACTGTGTGGACGGCGATGGTCCTCGAGACGACCTTTCCCCCGAGCTTGTGCTGGGTGAGCGCGGACGTGCCTCCGGTGCCATCGAGCTCGACGTCGATATCCGCATCGGTCCGGATCGCGAGCTGTCCGCGGCCGCCTGTCGCGGTGGCCCATGCTGTCGGCAACGCGCCAGCGACAGAGTCGCGCAGCCCGGGCAAGCGGGCCTTCTCCTGCGCGTCGCCGTTCTCGCCGATGAAAATGTGGACGTTGAGGAACCTGGCCGAGATCAGCGGCGCGATCGTCGGGCCGGGACGCAGGCTCGCGATCACGCCGCATGACGACGCAAAGACGAGCATGAGCGCGAAGACAGCGGCCTTCACGACCCGAACTTACTTCCCACCTCGTCGCCTCCGTGCATCAAACTGGTGGTGATGAGGCGGGTCGCGATCCTCCGCTATCCCGGCACGTGGAGCGAGCGCGACTTCGCGCACGCGCTGTCGCTCATCGAAGGTGTCGAGTCGGAAATTCAGTGGCACGAGGACGCGGACCTCCGCGGGTTCGACGCCGCGATCGTGCCCGGTGGCTTCAGCTACGGCGATTACCTACGCGCAGGCGCGATCGCCAAGCTGTCGCCCGGGACGAAGGAGCTTCGCCGCTTCGCGTCGGAGGGCGGCGCGATCCTCGGAAGCTGCAACGGTTTTCAGATCCTCTGCGAGGCCGGTCTCCTCCCGGGCGCGCTGATCCGGAACGCCGACCTCGCGTATCGCTGCGACTGGGTGCGCATTCGCGCGGAGAGCGACGAGACGCCGTTCACGCGCGGGCTTCGCGGCGCGGTGCTGCGCATGCCGATCGGCAACGGCGAAGGTTGCTGGGTGGCTGACCCTGAGACGCACGCTCGCGTCGAAGCGACAGGGCGCGTCGTCTTCCGCTACGTCGACGAACGCGGCGTGGTGACGGCCGAGGCGAATCCGAACGGGTCGCTAGCGAATATCGCCGGGGTAGCAAGCGACGATGGCAACGTCGTGGGGCTCATGCCGCACCCCGAGCGCTGCGTGGAAGCGCTTCTCGGGGGTACGGACGGGTATCGGATGCTGGCAAACCTGGCGGGAGCGCGCCAGGGCACGCCGTCTGCCTTATATAGATAAGAGTGCTGTGCCCTCATACAGCCGTCACTCGCTCGCGATCGCGCACTGCGGTGCGCGTCGACTCGCTCGCTAGGCTGTAGCTATGGACCTCTTCGAGAAGCAGGCCCAGCTGCAAAGTCTTTTCCAGACTTCGCCGGTAGACGCGGCCTACGCGCAGGGCTCGGTCACTGGCCGGCGCATCGCGGGCACCTACCAGGATCTCGACATCGCCCTTCTTCTGCTCCAGCGAGTGAACGCGAGCGAGTTCTTCGACTACCAGGTCTACTTCGTGAGCGAGCTTTCCAAGACGCTCGAGATCGAAGGCCTCGACGTCGTGATCCTCAACCAGGCCTCGCTCCTCCAGCGCGCGCAGATCATCCGAAGCTGGAGTCTTCTCTTCCAGCGCGACCAGAAGCGGCGCGTCCACTTCGAGGCACGATCGGTCATGGATTACCTCGAGTTCAAGAAGTACGACGACGTCCAGTCGAAGGCGCTCGCCGAGCGCACCCATGGCGAACGCTTCGCGATCGATGCCGCCTACGTTCGCGCGCGGATCGCGCGGCTCCGTGAGTACACGACGTTGCTCGATGACCTCAAGCCGATCGAGCACACCAAATTCAAAGCGGACCCCAAGCTCTACGGCCTTGCGCAGTGGCACCTTCAGCAGGCCGTCGAGCTCCTCTTCGGCACGGGCGCGTACCTCGTGGCCGCGCTCGCGCTCCCCAAGCCCGAGGCCTATCACGACATCCTCGACGTGCTCGCCGGCCATGCGGTGATCGAGCGAGCGCTCGCGTACCGGCTCGAGCACCTCGCAAACTTGAGGAATCTGCTCGCCTTCGACCGCGAGCAGACCGACATCGATGACGTCTACAGCCAGATCCAGACCCGGATCCCGGACCTTATCGCCTTCGCCGACCAGGTCGAGAAATTCGTGGGTACCGGAGACCTGTCCTAGCCGCGGGACGATGTGTCGAGCGTCCTCGCGACCCACGTCCCGATCTGTACGCGCGAGTGGAAGCCGAGCTTGTTACGGATGTGCTCCACATGACCTTCGGCCGTACGGAGCGTGATGGCAAGGTGCTCGGCGATCTCGGCATTGGACAACCCTTGCGCGACGAGCTCCGCAACTTCGCGTTCCCGGCGGCTGAGCACCGTTGTGTGGCGGGCGCCGACGGTCCCCCCGCCAGGCGATGCCGACGGCGCGACGGGAAACGGCAGCTTGCGGCCCGCCGCCCACCGACGGAGCCGGCCCAGGTACCAATCCGCCTTGGCCTTCTCCCAGTACGGCACGCTCGCCGCAAGCTCGTCTTTCGCATGCTCGCGGTCTCCCACAGCGGCGCGCCGCAAGAACAAGTCAGCTCGCTCGAGCCGCGTGATTGTGAGCGCGAAGGGAAAGTCGCCTTCCGCCAAGAGCTGCTCAACTCTCGCGAGTAGATCCAGCGCGCTCTCTAGGTCGCCCTCGCGAACCGCCCGGCGCGCCCGCGCGAAAAGACGCGACGCACTCAACGCACGCGGCTCGCGCGCACGCTCGTCGCGGGACATGAGCGTGGTCCACCGCTCCACCGCGGCGACGTCTCCAAGGCGCTCCGCGGCGAGCAAGGCGTAAATAGCCACCGGACCGAAATCCCCAGCTGATGCCCAAACGCGAACGTGACTCTCGTGTGCGGTCTCTTCCGCAAGATCTGCGAAGGCGGCGGCCTGCTCCAGCGTCGCACCTGCGTCTCCGGCAAGCCAGAAGAGCGCCGCTGAGCCGGCGGCGACGCCTGCCCACTTCGGCACCCCGAGGAGGCGCCGGCGCGCATCCATGGCGCGTTCGAGGAATCGTTCAGGCCCTTCGCGGGCAGCCCCTGCAAAGGCCGCGGTCAGCGCTGGAATCGCCGCCCAAATCGTGTCCTGCAAGTCCGCCAGAAGGGGAAATATCCGATCCCAGTCGGCGTCGGCGAAGGCGAGGTCGATCTCATTCCAAAGGACTGTGTCGTTGCGATAGCCGCGCTCGCGACAAATGCGCAGGCGCTCCTCGAACAAGGCGCGACTCTCCATCCGCGGCGCCCCCAGATATCGCAGCAGGAGGGTCAGCAGAAAAAGGACAAACTCGATCTCTCCGACTACGTCCCGCTCGCGCGCCATCGCAAGCTGTTCGCGGACTCGTCGCAGTCCCTCGTCTTCGCGTCCTTGGTAAACCATCGTGACGCCGACAAGAGTCATCGCCTCCACCAGAGGCACAGACGCTCCGCTCTCCCGCGCGAGCCGGATCGCCTGTTCCGCGTTCTCTTCGACCCTCGTGTGGTCGTACTCCTGAAACGCCACGAATGTGGCTGTTCGATACGCCTCAGCGAGCTCAGGACCTCCTCCGAGCGCCGCGCCGGCGCTTATCGCTTCACCAGCCAGGCGCGCCGCGCTGCGAAGATCTCCGAGACCGACGTGACAATTCGCCATGCAACCGAGGGCGGCGGTTGCGCCTGCGGCGTCGTCAAGCGAAACATACAGGCTGCGTGCCGTGTCGGCCGCCTCGAGGGCTCGGCGATATTGATGGCCAGACTTGGCGGCCTCGGACAACCGTAGCTGGAGGTTCGCCAACGCTCGCGGGTCCTCAGGCGCGAGAGCGCAGGCGCGTTCCAGGTGGCGAGCCGCCGCTGCGAACGCGAACACTCGGCTGGCTTCCTTCGCCGCGAGCTCGTGAAAGCGGAGAGCGCGTTCGGCATCGCCTGCTTCGTCGAAGTGATACGCGAGCGCATCCGCCGCTGCCGCGGGATCGCTGGCGGCACGACGTTCGAGGAATGCGCCCACCGCGCGATGCAGCGATCGCCGCTCGCGCTGCAGGAGCTCGGCGAGGACGGCCTCACGGGTGAGCGCATGACGGAAGACGAACTGATCTCCTCGCGGGTCGCCCGCTTCGACAATGAGCTGCGCCTCAAGCGCAGCGGCGAGGGCATCCAGCACCGTGCGCTCCGGTAGCGCGCTGGCCAGCTGGAGGACGTCGAAGTCAAACCGACGTCCAATGACCGCGGCCACTCGAAGGATTCGCTGCGCGTCGGGTGCGAGGGCGCGTACCCGCTGGTCGACGGCGCTGTGCACCGAGTCGGGGATCGCGATGTCGTGGACCTCCTTGTCGCGCTGCCATCCTCCGTCGCGATAGACAAGGTCCTCGCGCTGCGCGAGCGTCTTCAGTACCTCTTCAATGAAGAACGGGTTTCCCTCGCAGACCTCATCAAGCGCACGACGGAATTCGCCTGTCGGCGGATGCGAGAGGCCGAGCGCCCCCTGGAGCATCTGGCTCGTCCCTGCGGCGCCGAGCGGCCGAAGTTCCACGACAGTGGTTTGCGGCGAGCGCTCGAGGTCTGCTAACACGGGCCGCAGTGGGTGCAGCCGGTTGAGTTCGTCGCGACGGTAGGTCAGAAGTATCAGAACACGTTCGCCTCGGACCCGGCGCGCCAGATACGGCAGCAGTTCAAGCGTGGCGGGATCCGCGAAATGGACATCCTCGACAACGAGGACGAGCGGTTTCGAACGCGCCAAATCCGCGAAGAACATGGCGAACGCCTCATGGCTTTGAAACCGGTCGGTGCCCCCAGAGGGCTCGATCTGGCCACCGGTCCGTTCGGGGAGGAAGCGAGCGAGCTCGCGGGCGTGACCCTGAAGTGATCTTTCGACCACGTCGGCGGCGGTGGTGGCGACCGCCGACCGCAGAATCTCCACGAAGGGCCCGAATGGCCGGGCCGACCCAGTCTCGCTGCACTCACCGATCAGCACGGCTTGGCGCACTTTGCCGATGAATGAACGCAACAGTGCTGTCTTGCCAATGCCGGCATCCCCGGCAACGAGGACCACTCGCCCGTCACCCGAGGTGGTCGCAGCGAGGGCCGCGTCGAGCTCCGCCAGCTCCAGCTCACGCCCCACCAACTCGGGCGCAAGCAGCCGACGCCTTTCGCGCTCGGACGCAGTGACTCGGCCAACCTGGGTGGTCGTACGCACGTCTTGCATTTTGGCAGCGGCCGTAAATGGGTCGTCCTCCTAGGGAGCGCTGAGCCTCCCGATGTGCCGCGCCGTGTCGTAATCGAGCGAGGACGAGCCGACGCCCACCTCGAGCCGACCCATGTGCTGGGCGGTGTCGTAGTCGAGCGAGAAGGCGCCGACGCCTATCTCGAGCCGACCCATGTGCTGGGCGGTGTCGTAATCGAGCGACCCCGCTGAGGTTTGTGTCTCTACCGTGGAGTTGGTTAGGTCCTGAGCCGCATCCCTTGGGTCCCCGAGCGGTGTTTGCGCGGCTGTGGCTCCGCAGGCAGAAACGGCGAGGGCCAGCGCGGTGGCGACGGACACGATGCGAGCGCGAGCACGGGCTGTACGGATGATGTTTCCGAGCGTCACTTTCTTCCTCCGTTCGCAGATGCCGCGAACGTAGGCCCACCCGCATGCCCCGCAAACGTTGGAATTACCTCCCCCGACTACCTACTCAAGACGGGCGACCGATTGGCCGGCCCCTTTGCCGCCGAGATTGACCGCGCCTCCTCCACGGGCGCTACTCTTCCTATTGATGGCGCGCGGAGTGATCTCCCGAACGTGAGTGCGTCCCCGGCCTTGGGGACGACGAAAACGGCGCAGCCTAACCAGATTCCACAGGACGCAGGCCTCACCGAATACGAGGCTGCCCTCGTGCGCGACCTTGTCGGCCGCGAACCGAACGCGCTCGAGTGGGCGATGTTCGGAGCGATGTGGAGCGAGCACTGCGCGTACAAGCATTCGAAGAAGCTCCTTCGTTCGTTGCCCTCGCGTGGCGCATCCGTCGCCGTCGGTCCTGGGGAGAACGCCGGCGCCGTGGATCTCGGCGGCGGGCTGCTCTGCGTGTTCAAGGTCGAGAGCCACAACCACCCATCCGCCATCGAGCCATTTCAGGGCGCGGCCACCGGCGTCGGCGGGATCCTGCGCGACGTCTTCGCGATGGGCGCGCGCCCGACCGCCGTCCTGAATGCGCTCTTCTTCGGCCCCCCGACCGACCACGCGGTGCGACGCACGATCGCCGGGGTCACCGGCGGCATCTCCTTCTATGGGAACTGCGTCGGAATCCCCGACGTCGCCGGCCACATCTCGTTCGAGCCGTGCTACGCCGAGAACCCGCTCGTGAACGCGATGTGCGTGGGCTTCGCGCGCGCCGAAGACCTGCGCACGGCGAGCGGGGCGCGACCGGGCAGCGCGGTGTACCTCGTTGGCAGCGACACCGGGCGGGATGGGATCGCGGGCGCATCGCTGCTCGCGTCGTTCGAGCTCGGCACGGGTTCCGACGAGAAGCGCCCGTCGGTCCAGGTGGGCAATCCGTTCCTCGAGAAGCTCCTGCTCGAAGCCACACTCGAGCTGGTGGCCGCCGATGCGATCGAGGCTGTTCAAGACCTCGGCGCCGCCGGCCTCACATGCGCGGTCAGCGAGGTCGCGGCAAAGAGCGGCGTCGGCATGCGCATCGATGTCGCATTGGTTCCGCGCCGCGCGCGCGCGATGTCGCCGTACGAAGTGATGCTGAGCGAGTCGCAGGAGCGAATGCTTGTCGTGGCGCGCCCCGGCCGCGAGCGCGACGTCGAGCGCATCTTTAAGCGCTGGGAGCTACATGGCACTCGGATCGGCGAGGTCACGGCCGAGCCACTCCTCAAGATCTTCGATGCCGACCAGCTGGTCGCAGAGCTCCCGCCGCGATCACTTGCCGACGATGCGCCCGAGTACGACATCTCATCGCTTGCCAACGCAT
>JALYLL010000159.1 GCA_030774255.1 Chloroflexota bacterium
TCCGCGCTGCTCCCCGCGAGCGCCACGAGGATGCGCTTCGGTTGCATGAGTGCGCGAGTTTAGCGGCGCGCGAGGTCGGCGGTGTCCTGATAGTGGTAGGGCACGTCGATCACGATCGTATTCGGCCGGAAGAGGAGTGCCGCTTTCAGGCGGAAGGCGGTTTGGCTATGCAGGAACCACTCCCACCAGTGGCGCGGTACGAACTCGCTCAACACGACCGTGATCGGTCGATCGTCCGACTTGTCGATGGCGTCAATGTAGCGGAGGAGCGGCTGGACGAGAGAACGGAACGGCGATTCGACAACGTCGAGGCCAACGTCGGTATCCAGACGGTTCCACCGCGCGCGGAACTCGTCCGCGCTCGCGCGCGAGGTCGACACGTGCACCGCCTTCACCGTGGGCGAGACCGAGCGAGCGAAAGCCAGAGCCTGAAGCGCGGCGCGATCGAGTCGCGCGATCGGGACGATGACCACCGGCGCGGCGTACACGGGGACGCGCTGGTCCGTCCCGGAGAGCACGAGTGCGTCTTGCGTCGTCTGGTAGTGCCGATTGATGGCGTAGAGGAGCGCAACGATGACCGGGATCAGCACCATGACCATCCAGGCGCCAAGCGCGAACTTCGTGACAGCGACCACGATCAGGACCGTCCCGGTGACGACCGCGCCAAAGCTGTTGATGACGATCGAGAGGCGCCAGCCCGGATTCCGCAGGCGGCGCCATCGCCGGACAAGTCCCGACTGAGAGAGCGTGAACGCGAGGAAGACGCCGATCGTGTAGAGCGGGACGAGGGCGTTCACGCTTCCGCCGAATGCCGCCAGGATCACCACGGCGAGCACGGAGAGAACCACGATCCCGGTGTTGAAGGCCATACGCGATCCGATGTCGGCGAAGTGCCGAGGCATGAAGCGATCGTTCGCGAGAACCGAGGCGAGCCGTGGAAATCCGGTGAAGCCCGTGTTCGCGGCGAGAAGCAGGATGACCGCGGTCGTGATCTGTACGAAGTAGTAGAAGGGCGTGCCGGCGCCGACCACCGCTCGCGTGATCATGCTGTTCACGGTCTCGATCTCGCTCTGATCGGGCTGGATGCCGATCCGGGTGGCGAGATAGGTGACTCCGAGGAAGATCGTCGCGAAGATCGTGCCCATGAGAACGAGCGTGATCACCGCATTCCTCGCCTCAGGCCGGCGAAAGCTTGGCACTCCATTCGCGACCGCCTCGCTGCCGGTCAGGCCGACCGACCCCGACGCGAACGCGCGAAGGACGAGGAGGATCGACAGCGTCGCGGTCCCCTCCGGAAGAAACGGATCCGGCGGGGTCACCGGGGCCGGGACGTCCCCGGTAAAGATGCGGAACAAGCCAAACGCGAGCAGTCCATACATCGCGAGCATGTATGCGTAGGTGGGCGCGGCGAAGAGGAGCCCCGCCTCGCGTACACCGCGGAGGTTTGCGATCGCGAGCACCGCGATGAGGACCACCCCGACGAGAACGCGCTGCTCGTGGAGCTGCGGCAGAAAGCTCGAGATGGCGGCCACCCCCGCCGCGGTCGACACCGCCACGGTGAGCACGTAGTCGATGAGAAGAGCCGATGCAGCCACGAGTCCAGCGATCACGCCGTGGTTCTCGCGCGCGACGAGGTAACTTCCGCCGCCGTTCGGGTATGCGCGAATAACCCGAGATTCGGAGAGGATCACGATCGCGAGGACGAACACGACCGCGAGCGCGATCGGCATCGTGAGCGCCAGTGCGGCGCTGCCCGCGATCGCGAGGATCCGCATAGCCTCCTCGGTCGCATACGCGGACGAGGAGATGTTGTCGGACGCGAGGATCGGAAGGCCGGTCGCGACGCTGACGCGCTCCTCCGATTCGGCGTCGCTGTGCAGGCGCTTTCCGATGAGAAACCGGACGATCCCGTCCCACGTGTGCCCGACGCGGCCCGTCCGCTCCATCGTCTGTTCGGTGGCGACGTAGCGGCCCCCGTGCCCTTTTATCCCACTCCCGGTCGGCCGCATGATGCGGACGTAGCGATCGCCGACGTGACGTCCCGGTTGCGTTACGCGCTTCTCAAGAGACGGCGTCTCCGGCCGTTCCTCCTCATGGTTGCTCAATGCCGGTGGTCCTCACGGCCCTCGTCGACGTGGTACGGCACGTCGATCACGATCGTGTTTGGCCGGAACAGAAGGCTCGCCTTCAGGCGAAGAGCGGTCTGGCTGTGGAGTAGCCACTCCCACCAGCTATGCGGCACGAACGAGGCGAGGACGATGGTGATCGGACGGTCCGGCTCCCGCTTCTGCAGCGCGTCGATGTAGGCCAACAGGGGCGGCACGAGCGAACGGTACGGCGACTCGATGACATCGAGGGGCACTTTGCCCGCCCATGCCTCCCAGCGCTTGCGGAACTCTCTGGCGCTGTCCTCGCTGGTGCCGACGTGCACCGCCTTCACCGCGGGCGAGATCGAGCGAGCGAACGCGATGGCTCGCACGGTCGCCTTGTCGAGCCGGCCGACGGGAACGATGACCACGGGCGCCCGCATCGGCGCAACTTCTTCATCGAGACGCTCGATCACGAGCGCGTCCTGCACCCTCATGTAGTGGCGGTGGATCGCGAAGAGCAGCGCGACCAGGAGCGGGATGATGAGCACGATCAGCCACGCTCCCTCCGGAGCTTTCGCGATGAGTACCACGATGAGCACGAGGCCCGTCACGACGGCGCCGAGAGCGTTCAAGGCGGCGCGCCACTGCCAACCCGGCGACCGCAGCCGGCGCCAGCGCCGAACGAGTCCGGTCTGCGCGAGCGTGATCGCAAGGAAGACCCCGATCGTGTAAAAGGGAATGAGCTTCGTTACGCTGCCCTCGTTCACGGCGAGGACGACGGCCGACGCCGCGGCGAGCGCGACGATGCCGAATGAGAACGCGAGACGCTCTCCGCGATACGCGAACTGACGCGGCATGAAGCGATCGTTTGCCAGAACGGACGCCAGGCGCGGGAATCCGGTGAAGCCGGTGTTCGCTGCGAGCGCGAGGATGACCGCGGTCGATCCCTG
>JALYLL010000160.1 GCA_030774255.1 Chloroflexota bacterium
GGTGCCGCAGCACGAAGAACGCGGCCGCGCCGATCATCGCCCCGTTGTCCGTGCAGAGGCCCGGCCGAGGCACGCGGAGCGGATGCCCGATGCGCCGCGCGATCGCTTCACGGAGCGCGAGGTTCGCCGCGACGCCGCCTCCGAGAAGCACGGTCTCGACCGCGTGCTCCGCGGCGGCGCGCGCGGTCTTCTCGGCGAGCATCTCGGTGATCGCCTTCTGGAACGAGGCGGCGACGTCGGCGACGGGGACGTCCCCTTTCTTCTCGAGGTCGCGGACGAGCCGCAACACCGCGGTCTTGAGGCCGCTGAACGAGAAGTCGAAACGATCCGCGGGCAGGGCGCGCGGAAGCGGGAACGCGTCCGGGTTGCCCTCCTTCGCGATCCGCTCGATCACCGGCCCTCCGGGGAACCCCAGGTGCAGAAGCCGCGCGACCTTGTCGAACGCTTCACCCGCGGCATCGTCGATCGTCCGCCCGAGCGGCCGGAAGCGGCGGTGCGCTTCCATGAGGACGAGGTCGCTATGCGCGCCGCTCACGACAAGCACGACAGCGGGCAGCTCGGGCTCCGGCGGAATGTCCTCGGTCTCGTACAGCCAGTTCGCGTACACGTGCCCCTCGAGATGATTCACGCCGACGAAGGGCAGGCCGGCCGCGAGCGCCAGGCCGCGCGCGTAATTCGCGCCGACGAGGAGACAGCCGATGAGCCCCGGCCCAACGGTCGCGGCAACGGCGTCGATCTCGGAGAGCTGCCGCCCGGCGTCACGGAGCGCTTTCTCGGTGATGACGTCGAGCGTGCGGAGGTGCTCCCGCGCCGCGACCTCGGGGACGATGCCGCCGGTGTCCTGGTGGACGAGCTGCGATGCGACGATGTTCGAGCGGATCCGTCGGCCGTCCTCGACGATCGCGACGCCGGTCTCGTCGCACGACGTCTCGATCGCGAGGATCCTCACCCGGTCTCCTCCAGATCTGCCTTGAGCTTCGCGAGTCGCTCGCGCACGGGCCGCTCGCGGAGTCGCTCGGTCCACATGATGAGCGCGTCCTCGTTGTTGTCCGAGTAGTAGCGGCGGCGCACGCCCGCGCGGCGGAAGCCGTACTTCTCGTACAGCTTCTGCGCCGGAAGGTTCGAGGCGCGGACCTCGAGGGTGAGCCACTCGGCGTTGAGCGCCGCCGCCATCTCGAAGACGCGCACAAGGAGCCGCTCGCCGATCCGTCGTCGGCGATTGTCGGGATGCACCGCGAACGTGGTGATGTGCGCCTCGTCGACCATGAGCCAGAGTCCCGCGTATCCCACGATCCGGCCGCCGTCGCGTGCCACGAGGTAGCGCGCGTTCTTGTTCTGGGTCAGCTCGTGGCGGAACGCGTTCGCCGGCCACGGGACCGGGAACGACGTGCGCTCCACCTCTTGCACCCCGTCGATGTCGTCGAGGGTCATCTCTTCGATGACGATCGGAAATGTGGCAACCATGTCTCTTGAAACTATCAGGAGCGCTTGGGAAGACCGAGCGCGCGCTCGTCCGACGGGGGCGCGGCGAAGGGTTGCTCGAAGGATCCGCGGATCGTCGGCTGCCGCACGTACAGGGGCTCGATCTCGTTGATCTTCGTCTGCGTTCGTGTCTCGAGCTCGCGCCAGCCGAGCTCCGCCAGGTAGCCGGCACGGCGCACCCGCGACGCCGGGGACGCGAAGAGCGCCTTTGGGCCGAGCAGGTCACGGAGCGCCGCCTCGGTCTCGGCCTCGATCTCACCGACGAACAGGGTGTGCGTGCCGATCTGCCGGCAGATCTCGTCGAGCGTCGCCACGAGGAACGGCGAGCGGCGCATCCACTTGCGGTTCCGCTCCTGATAGAAGGCGGCGTAGAAGGTGTCCCGTCCCGCGCGCAACAACGGACAGGTGCGCTGCTTCGAGGGAGCGTGCGGATAGGCGAGCACGTCGAGCGTGGAGATGCCGACGAGCGCGGCGCCGTTACCGCGCGCGATCCCTTGCCCTGCCGCGATCGCGATGCGCAGACCGGTGAATGATCCCGGCCCGACCGCGACGGCGACGCGATCGACGGAAGAGAGCGAGGTCCGCGTCATCAAGAGCGCGCGTTCGATCGCCGGGAAGAGCTCGTCGCCCTGCCGCCGCTGCGCGTGCCACGTCTCCTCGGCCAGGACATCGCGGCCATCGAAGAGCGCGACCGACGCCCAGTCGGTCGACGTATCAAGCGCTAATAACACTCGCCCGCAGCTCTTCGACAAATTGGACGGAACGTGGGCCTGTCGCAGCGACAACGATGCGACGCTTCGTATCGGCGATGTGCTCGAGCTTCACCTCGAGGCGATCGTCGGGCAACAGGTGCCCAGCGCGGTCGGGCCATTCGATCACGGTGACCCCGCCGGCGTCGAGGCACTCCTCCCAACCGGTGTTCGCGAGATCGACCCCTTCGAGGCGGTAGAGATCGATGTGGAAGAACGGGAGCCGGCCCCCTCCGTGCTCGCGCATGATGATGAACGTCGGACTCGAGATCTCGGCGGCGTCGATGCCGAGGCCGATCGCGACACCGCGCGCGAGGACCGTTTTTCCCGTGCCGAGCTCGCCGGACAGAGCGAAGACGTCGTTCGGCCGCGCCGCGCGCCCGAGACGCTCGCCGAGCCGTTCGGTGTGCAAGGACGAGTGGCTGACGAGATCGAGCGAGGCCACTTCCTTCTGTCGATCAGCCATTCGCGACTCCGCGGCGGAACTTTCGACGCTCGAGGAACAGCCGGATCGTTATGCCGAGGAACGAGCCGAAGAGTGCCGCCCAGAGGGCGAACCACCATTCCTGCGGGATCTGACAGAGGAGCTGCAGCCCGGCGTTGCAGCCGAGCGCGCCGCCCAACGGGATGAACCCGAGAGCGCCGATGAATGTCCGGCGCCGGCGAAGCGACTTCTGATCCGTCTCGAACGC
>JALYLL010000161.1 GCA_030774255.1 Chloroflexota bacterium
CTGGGGCTCTGTTGCGGCGGCGCTCCGCACCTCGTCCGGAGCCTGGCCGAGGCGCTCGGGCGCACACCTCCGGCAAGCCGCTACTCGGCGGACATGTCCAAGCACGCCTTCTTCGGAACCGACGAGAGCCTCAAGCAGGAGAATCTGGAGTTCGCGGAAGAGCTCTGACGACCTAGACTCGCTGGAAATGGGCTCAGAAGGGAAGCAAGCCGAGAGCTCAGCCGCGGAAATCGTCTTCCGCGGCGTCACGAAGCGCTACCCCGGGCGGAGCGCTGCTGCGGTCGACAACCTCTCCCTCACGATCCCGGCGGGAGAGATCTGTGTCCTCGTCGGTCCTTCGGGCGGCGGCAAGACGACGGCGATGAAGATGGTCAACCGTCTGATCGAGATCACCGAGGGCGACATCCTGATCGACGGCGAGAGCATCCGCAGCCTGGAGGTGATCGAGCTCCGGCGCCGGATCGGCTACGTGATCCAGCACGTAGGACTGTTCCCGCATATGAGCATTGCAGACAACATTGCGACGGTCCCGCGACTCCTGGGGTGGCCTAAGGCAAGGATGCAGGCCAGGGTGCGCGAGCTGCTCGAGCTCGTCGGGTTGGACCCGATTCACGATCCCGACCGGTATCCCAGACAGCTTTCGGGCGGGCAGCAGCAGCGTGTCGGGCTCGCCCGGGCGATGGCCGCGGATCCGGCCGTGATGCTGATGGACGAGCCCTTCGGAGCACTCGACCCGATCACTCGTGAACGGCTGCAGCAGGAGTTCCTCCGCCTGCACGCCGAGATCCGAAAGACCGTCATCTTCGTCACGCACGACATCGACGAGGCGATCAAGATGGGGGACCGGATCGCAATCCTGCGTGAGGGCGGCATCCTCGCTCAGTACGACACGCCTGATGCCATCCTCGCCAACCCCGCGGACGAATTCGTGGCCCGCTTCGTCGGCGCGGACCGTAGTCTCAAGCGTCTCGCACTGAGGCGACTCTCCGACATCGAGTTGCTCGACGTACCCAACGGCGACGACTCCCTTTACCCCAAGGTCGCCGCGTCGACGACGTTGCGCGATGCCCTCGCGCTGATGCTGGAGGAAGGCCGGCGCGAGCTTGCGGTCGTCGACGAGGGAAGGGTGTACGGGCTCTGCTCGGTCGAGCATGTGGCGGCGCTGCTCGCGCCGGAACGGGAGCAGGAAGAATGATCTTCACCGCCGTTGCGTCCGCTCCGCCGGTGATCCCCAACTACGGCGGGCCTCCGGGTGGCACGCACGGCTGTATCGCCGAGAACGGAACCTTCTGCTGGGACTGGGTCAAGGGCCACTGGGGTGACATCCTCCAGCCGCGGCTGCTCGAGCATCTCGAGATGACGGCGATCGCGGTGGGAATCGGTTTTGCGATCGCGTTCGCGGCAGCGCTGCTCGCGCATCGGAAGCGCTGGTTCGAGACCCCGTTCGGTGCTTTCTCGGCGTTCCTGTACACGATTCCGAGTCTTGCGCTCTTCCAGTTGCTTGTCCCGTTCACGGGGCTCACGATGCTGACGATCGAGATCGGGCTGGTGGGCTACACGCTGCTGATCCTCTTTCGCAACATTCTCGCGGGCCTGAGCGGGGTACCCGAAGATGTGCTCGAGGCGGCGCGGGGGATGGGGCTGACGCGGCGACAGGTGCTTTTCCGGGTCGAGCTCCCGCTCGCGCTTCCCGCAATCTCGGCTGGTGTCCGGATCGCGGTCGTCTCGACCATCAGTCTCGCCACCGTTGCCGCCTACATCACGCCGCTCGGCCTGGGTCAGCCGATCTTCAACGGGCTGCAAACCGACTTCACGACCGAGTTCGTCGCAACCGGTGCGCTCGCAGTCGCGCTTGCCATCGGCGCTGACTCCGCGCTCGTCGCGGCGCAGTGGGCGTTGACGCCATGGGTGCGCGCGCGGAGGGCGACGTGATCCTCGGCTACGACTCCTTCCGCCCGAGCACGTTCGTCGACGCGTTCCGATTCATGTACGACAACCAGGGCCTGATGTGGAACAAGACGGTCGAGCACCTCGTGATCAGCGGCGAGGCGATGGGGATCGCGCTCCTGATCGCGATCCCGCTCGGCATCTGGCTCGGTCATCTGCACCGTGGGTCGTTCCTTGCGATCAACCTCGCGAACATCGGTCGAGCGCTGCCGAGTCTCGCCGTGATCGCGATCGGCCTCGGCGTCTTCGGTATCGGCACGACCAACGTCGCCTTCGCTCTCGTCATCCTTGCGTTCCCTCTCATACTGACGAACGCGTATGTCGGTGTGGACGGCGTCGACCCCGATGCGATCGAGGCAGCCCGTGGGATGGGCATGCGGCCTTACCAGATCGTGCTCAAGATCGAGTTGCCGCTCGCGCTGCCGCTCATCTTCGCCGGGATCAAGACGGCTGCGGTGTACGTCGTGGCGACCGCGACGCTCGGCGGAGTCGTCGGTGGCGGCGGTCTCGGGGACATCATCGTCAATCAGGCGAGCTATTTCCTGAAGGGAGTGATCGCCGCATCGATCGCCGTAGCGGTACTCGCTTTCGCCGCTAGCTTCGTGTTCAGCCTG
>JALYLL010000162.1 GCA_030774255.1 Chloroflexota bacterium
ATCGTGAACATGCCGTACATCGAAGCGACGCGCGCGGTCGGCTCGGGTGCGGTCCGGATCATGTTCCGACACATCGCGCCGAACGTTTTTGCGCCGTACCTGATCATGCTCACCGCGTTCCTGGGACAGGCGATCCTGCTCGAGGCGTCGCTCTCGTTCCTGGGCCTCGGTGTGTTCGAGCCGACGCCCTCGTGGGGCCTGATGCTCCGCGGCGCCGGGATGCAATTCCTCGAGCAGGCTCCGTGGCTCGCGATCGCGCCCGGCGTGGCGATCAGCATGGCCGTCTTCGGCTTCAACCTGTTCGGGGACTCGCTCCGCGACGCGCTCGATCCGCGGTTGCGGACCGTCTAGCGCGGGCTTCTTACAAGGCGCGTCGAGGGGTAGGCACCTGCGCCTCGACGCCGGCGCGGATGGCGGCCTCGAGCTCGCGGGGCCGGGCCGAGCCGATCAACACCGGGAGGCCCTTGCGGAGCCGCAGCTGCACGCCTTCATTCCCGGTCGTCATGTAGCCCCACCCCTTTGGGCCGAGCCGCACACCCCAACCGCCGTATTCGAGGAGCGGGTTGTAGCGGCGCACCTCCAGACCGACAATCTCGGCGAAGCCGATGCGGCGCGTCGGCCAGAGGTAGCGAAAGGCGATGCTCACGCCACGATCGGTCACATCGACATCGAGATGCGACAGCGAGATGAGCGACGCGACCAGGACCACGACGACCGGCGCGATGGCGAGCAGGAGCGCGTCGTCGGGACGCGAGAAGACCACGGCGACGACCGTGATCACCACGACGAACACCATGGCGACGAGCAGGAGTCCCATGAGCGCGCCGTGGAAGTGCTGCTCCTCGTGATAGCGACTCACTCTCCCTTCCACACCGGCTTGCGCCGCTCGATGAATGCCGCGACGCCCTCGCGGAAATCGGCGCTCGTGTAGCAGAGAGCCACGAGGTCAGATGCCTCGTCGGGCATCATCCGCGCGCGGATCCGCCGCACCATCTCCTTCGTCGCATGGAGGGTCAGGGGGGCGAAGGACGAGAGCTGCTCGACGAGCTCGTCCACTCGCGCCTCGAGAGCATCCTCGTTGGCGACGATCTCCGAGACGAGCCCGATCCCGCGCGCCTCCTGCGCATCGATGAGCCGCGCCGTAAACACGAGCTCTTTCACGCGGCCGAGGCCGACGAGGGCGGCCAGGCGCACGAGATTCGCCGCTGAGAAGCAATTCCCAAGCGTCCTGGCAACTGGAACTCCGAATCGCGCCGAGGGCGACGCTACGCGCAGGTCGCAGGCCGCTGCGATCGCAAGACCGCCACCGACGACGGGACCGCGGAGCGCCGCGATCGTGGGGACGCGCACATCTTCGATCGCTCCGAGCCACGCGTCCATGCGGCGCTCGTACTCGAGCGCCTGAGACGCTTCCTTGAAGTCGACGAACTGAGCGATGTCGGTCCCCGCGACGAACGCATCCCCGGAGCCGGTCAGCACGACCGCCTTGACCGAGGCGTCCGTGTTGGCGTCGCGGCAGACCACGGCGATCCGGTCGTACATCTCGAAGGTCATCGCGTTCCGCGCGGCGGGACGATCGACGCGGATCCAGAGCGCACCCCCTCGGCGATCGGTGCGGATCTCCTCGGTCATGTGCGGGCGATGATGCCTTCCTTCGCGAGGCGCTCGACGTCCGCGTCGCTGCAGCCGATCTCGCGCAGCACCTCAGCGCTGTGCTCGCCGAGGCGCGGACCCGCACGTCGGTGCCGCACCGGCGTGCGTTCCAGGCGGAGCGGCGAGCCGAGGCCGCGAAGCGTGCCGAGGACGGGATGCTGGAGATCGACGAAGAACTTCCGCGCGACAAGGTGCGGGTCATCGAAGACGTCGCGGTAGTCCGCGATCTCGCCGCACGGAACGCCCGCGTCACGAAGGAGCCCGAGCCAGTGCGCGGCGGGCTTCGTGCCTGTGACCTGCTCGATCTCTGCGATTAGCGCCGGGCGGTTACGGCGGCGCGCGTTCGCATCCGCGAAACGCGAGTCCGTCTCGAGTGCGCCGAGCCCGAGCACTCGACAGAACGCCGTCCAGTTAGGCGGGGTCGTCGCGCCCACGATGAAGTGGCGATCGGACGCGGCGACGGCCTGGTACGGCGCGACGAGCTTGTGCGCCGATCCGGCAGCGCGCGCGACCTCGCCGCTGCCGAAGTACATGCCCGCCTCCCAAACGGCGAGCGACACCGCGGACTCGAACATCGAGATGTCGACGAGCTGTCCCTTGCCGTCGCGGTCGCGCGCGCGGAGCGCGGCGAGCGTCGCGATCGTGGCGTAGAGCGCGGCGGTGAGGTCCGCGATCGAGACGCCCACTTTCACCGGGGCGCCTCCCTCTTCACCGGTGATGCTCATCAGCCCGCTCTGTCCCTGGACGATGATGTCGAGTGCCGGCCTGTCGGCGTACGGCCCGTCCAGGCCCCAGCCGGTCACCGCGACGTAGATGAGCCGGGGATTCGCCTCGAGGAGCGAGCGCGGCGAGAGGCCCAGGTCGTCCATCGTCCCGGGCCGAAGGTTCTCGACGATCACGTCGGCATCGCCCGCCAGCCGTCGGAATACCGCGCGGCTCTCCTCGCGCTTCAGGTCGATGGCGAGACTGCGCTTGTCTCGGTTGAGCCGCGCGAAGTTCCCGCTCTCGCCCGAGGCGAGCGGCTCGAGGAGACGCGCGAGGTCGCCGGCTCGCGGGTGCTCGACCTT
>JALYLL010000163.1 GCA_030774255.1 Chloroflexota bacterium
AAAGCGCCGTCGCCGCGGCGAGCAGCGCCACCGCCGCCAGCCACACCGGCACTTTCGCAAAATCCGAAAGGTAACTGCCGAACGCGACCGCGACCGTTGCGGCCGTGGCCGCCGCGCCCGCGACCAGCACGAGACCGACCAATGTCGCGAGCCAGCGCGCGCGCGGAAACGCCGCACCGATGTAAACGAACTCCGCGCCCGCCTTTGGGTAAGCCGTCGCCAGCTCCGCGTAAGACAGGCCAGTGAGCAGCGCGGCGAGCGAACCGAGCGCAAAGCTCTGCCACACCGCCGCGCCGGCCTCCGCCGTCGCCGCGCCGAGGACCGAATAGACGCCCGCGCTCAAAATGAGCCCGATGCCATAGAAGCTGAGCGACGTGAGCCCGAGCGTCCGGCGCAGCTCGCTCATCGTGGCGCGCGGGGCATCTCCGGCGGCCTCGGATTTTCGCCGCGCGCGGCGTCCGCCGGCGGCGCGTCGCGGATGTGCACGTCGCGCTGCGGAAAGGGAATCTCGATGCCTGCTTCGCGCAGTTTACGCTCGATGGCGAAGTTCAAGTCGCTGCGGAAACAGCGCGGGCGGTAGCTCATTTCCTCGCTCCAGACACCGAGCTCGAAGTCGAGCGAGCTTTCGCCGAAGCCGCTGAAACAGACGACTGGCGCGGGATCGGCGAGCGTCTGCGGGTACTCACGCGCGACCTCGAGCGGCAGCGCGCGCACCTTCTCCACATCGCTGCCGTAAGCCACGCCGACTAGAATGCGGAAGGGCACTTTCGGATCATCGTGGCTCCAGTTGGTGATCGTGTCCTCGATGAGTTCGCGCGCGGCGCTGGCATCGGCGGCCCGCGAGGCGGATTCGATCTCTCCCGAACATGGCATGGTGCGGTCAGCCGGAGCCATGAGGTACCGCGAGCGACTGGGCCAGATCGATGAGGGTCCCGACGACCACTGCGGCCCCGGCGTCGCGCAGGGCACGCTCGTCGACCCCCGCGCCCGCGGTCACCCCGATCGGGATCATCCCGGCGGCGGCGGCCGCGACCATGTCCCACGTCGAATCGCCGACGTACCAGCACCTCGCCGGGTCGACCTCGAGCTGATGGGCGGCCAGGAGCAGGAGATCGGGCTCGGGCTTGGCGTGCTCGACGTGGCTCGCGTCGACGATCGTCGGTTCCGTATCCAGCGCGAGTGCGGCGACGGATGTCGCGACCTGGGCCATTCGGCTCGATGTGGCGATCGCCCAACGGATCCGCCGCGCCTCGATCGCGGCGACGAGCTCGCGGACCCCGGGGAGCGGGCGGGGAGCGTGGTTCAGCCGCTCGAACATCTCGCCGGACCGCCGGTCGATCGCCTCGGCGCGGGCCTCGTCCAGTGCGACCCCGGCAAGCGTGGCGATCTCACGGGCGAGCCGCTTGCCATCCACGCCGATGAGCGGCGCCAGACGCTCGCGGGTCGTCGGCAGTCCTGCTTCCTCAAGCGCTTCCACCCAGGACGAGATCCGGATCTCGACGGTATCGACCAGCGTCGCATCGAGATCGAACAGCACGGCATCGGGGAGCGGCAGTCGGGCCAGGGCGTCGAGCATCCGACCTACGGTCCCGCCGCCGATCAAAGGTCCCGGCGCAGGAGGACCTCGCCCCAGCGGATCTCGCCGGTCCGGTGGAAGGCCGCCCGGTCCGCGTCCGTGTCGATGTCGCGCAGCTCGACGTGCCCGCTGGTCATGTCCCGCAGCTTAATCGACGCAAGAGCCGCGGTCTGGCGACGCCGCCCACGTCCCGACGAGAGACCTCGTCCCTGAGCGCGACGGCTTGAGTGCCGCGCGCGTCATCCAGCTGCGCACATCAGAGGTAGGACGATGAACTCCACGGTCGCCCAGATGGACACGTACACGCGCAAAGGAAAACCGGCGCTCGACCCGCTATTGAGGAACGTCCTCCCGGCGCGCTGGCGGGTAGCTGCGGCTATAGTTTGCCGAGCGCGCCGGGAAGCCGGCCACAGAGTACGCACAGATCCTTCGAGTGAATCTGCCAGCAGGGGCTGGCACGTAACGCTCGCCTTGTGGGATAAGCGGAACAGCGACCCGATTGCTGCGCGAAGACCTTGACGCGTAGGTGGCAGCCCATCAGCATTTCGAATCTCATTGGTCAGGTGCCCTGCGGGCGCCAGACCGTGCGCCTTGCCCAGCGCCTGGACCCGATCCGGGCCCAGGGCCTTTATTACCTCGCCACGGGCATCTGGCCGGTCGTCCACCTCCCATCGTTCATGGCAGTCACCGGGCCGAAGCGTGACACGTGGCTCGTGAAGACGTTCGGGGTTCTCGTGGCCGCGACGGGCACGACTCTCGTTACCAGAAGCGACCAAGACGCAGCTGGCTCGGCCAGGCGGTTCGCTGTGGCATCAGCCCTGGCACTGGCGATCTCCGAGATCATGTTCGTCGCGCGCCGGGAGATCCGACCGATCTACCTCGTCGACGCCGTGATCGAACTCGCACTCGTTCGCGCCATTCTCGGTCCAGCTCACAATCCGGCTCCAGGTGGACCCACGCTGCCGCACACCCGCGAGGACTAGACAGCTGGATCTTCGCGTGGCGCTTACGCGAGGAGACGGGTCACTGGCTTGAGTCTGTAATGCGCCAGCCACTGCTCGAACCCGGCCCGCCGCCGATCAAAGGTCCCGGCGCAGGAGGACCTCGCCCCAGCGGATCTCGCCGGTCCGGTGGA
>JALYLL010000164.1 GCA_030774255.1 Chloroflexota bacterium
GGTGTGAGCGGCGATCGCCCACATCGGCCATTTGTCCGGCGCGGCGCGGAGCTTGAGCTGCTCGTCAGTGAGACTGCGGACCGCGTCGACGAGACGGCCGTTGTATTGGCCCCAGCGGTCATAGAAAAGAGTGACTCCCCCGCTCATACCGCGAATCGTAAGAGTTGGAGCCGCCAAGTCGCATGCCGAATGAGCGAAGGCGTGAGACGCTTGGGCCATGCGCGCATTACTCCCCCTTGTTCTTGTCCTTACGGCGTGCGCGACACAGCCGAACGCAGCGGCATCACCAACGCCTTCACCGACCCCTTCCGCAACTGCCACGCCTACTCAGACACCGACAAGCTCACCGACCGCTTCGCCCTCACCGATCGCGCTTCCTTCGTTCGCACAGCTGAGCGCGCCATCGGGAACGGTCGTCTGGGCACTCGTCGCGGGAACGCGCCTCTTCCGGTCGTCGGACCGCGGGGACACGTGGAGTGAGCGATCGCTCCCGCCCGGTCTCTCCAGCACGGAGGCCTCATTCGCAGACGCCACCAACGGTCTTCTGCTCAACACCGGACCCGCCGGAACACAGTGCCAGACGCAAGTCGCGTCGATCGGGAGGACCGTCGACGGCGGTGCCTCGTGGCAGCAGGTCAGGTCAACGGGAATCGCGGACGCGATGTGCAAGAGCGGTCTCGCGGCAGCTGATGCGACGCACGCGTTCTTCACCGCGTGGAGCTACAACAGTGCTCCCCTCGTCTATCGCACGGCGGACGCGGGCCAAAGTTGGCAGCCGTCGATGGCGGTGCCCGATCCTCCCGGATTTACTACCCAGAGTGTCGGCATCGCGCTCCGCACAGCGCGGCCGCGCGCCTTCGGAACGATCGTCCTCGTAGACGCCGTTGGGCTCGGACTGGCGACCGGAGAAGCGACGCACTACGTCTTCCGGTCCACGGACGGCGGAGCGACGTTCGTGTACGCGTCGACCGTGCCGACCGCGGAGGGATCTGTCGCGTTCGTGACTGCCGCGCGGTGGTTGGTGGTCGGGACGCCGAACGCGTCGAAGCAGACCGTCGATGGCGGCGCAAGCTGGCAACCGTACCCAACCGACTACTCACAGGCGGCACCAGTCGCGCCGGAAGTCACGTTCGGCGATGCGAACGTCGGCTATGCAACGGTGCGCGGCGCCATTCAGCGAACCACGGACGGCGGCGCGCACTGGACGACGATCAAGACGCCGGGAACCGTGTAGCCGCTAGGAGCGGGCGCGCTCTCCTTCGGCCTTGCCGCCCGGGTGGACAGTCCAGTCGCGCTCGTCGAAGTCTTTCGCGCAGAACGGGCAGATGTTCCACTCCGGCCGGATGAGCTTCCCGCACGACGGGCAAACCCTCTTGAGTCGCGTGCGGCACGTCGGGCAGAGGATGAATTCTTCCTGCACACGTTCCTTGCACGTCGGGCAGACGACCCGCTGCTCCGCCTCGGCGAGGAGGCTCTCCTCCGCGAGCTGACGCTCGTACGCCTCACCGAGCGTCTCTTTCGGACGAACGATGAGATAAAGGAAGAGCCCGAAGATGTTCAGGATGACGACCATCAGGCCCGCGAGATATGGAAGGAGCTGGTTCTCGGTCCGCTGCTGAGCATCGCGGACGGTCCAGAAGACCATCGCGAGGTAGATCGCGAGGATGTACAGACCCGCCAGCCGAACCGATAGCTGGATGAGCGGGTTGCTGACAATCGACGTCCAGAGCTGACTGAGATCAGGCATTCAGCACGCTTCCTAAGCGTACGGTGTCACGACGGACCCGGTCGCGCCAATAATCAAGTAGGTCTCTAAGGGTCTGCTCGAAGGGGATCTTCGGCTCCCAGCCGGTTGCCTTCTGAAACTTGGAGGCGTCGGCCCAGAGGATCGGGACGTCCGACGGGCGGAGCCGCGCCGGGTCTTCCTGGGAGCGGATCTTCACCGTCGAGTTGGCGAGCTGCATCGAGAGCATCTCGCCGACCGCCCAGGTCCGGCCGCGGCCGACGTTGTAGACCTCGCCAGCCTCGCCGCGCTCGAGCGCGAGCCAGTAGGCCCGGACCATGTCGCGAACGTCGGTCCAGTCGCGCTTGCTCGTGAGGTCTCCGTGGTAGATCACCGGCTCGTGCTGTCCCGCCTCGATCAACGCGATCTGACGTGCGATGGTGCTGGTCACGAAGTGGGTTCCGCGTCGAGGCCCGGTGTGGTTGAAGCCGCGGGTGACGACGAGGTGCAGGCCGTACGATTTGAAGTACTGGTACGCGAGCTTGTCCTGCGCGACCTTGCTCACCGCGTATGGCGAGAGCGGGCGCAGCGGGTTGGTCTCTTTCATCGGGACCTCGTCCGGGTAGACGAGGCCGTATTCCTCAGACGAGCCGGCGACGTGCATGCGGATCTTGGTGTCGTGCCGGCGGATCGACTCGAGGATGTTGAGCTGCGATTCGATGTTGATGCGCATCGTCGCTGACGGCTCGTCGAACGATGACTGAACGAAGGACTGCGCGGCCAGGTGGAAGATGCGATCCGGCCGCGTCGCCGCGATCAGTTTCTCGACCGCGCCCGCGTCGGTGAGCTCGCAGTGCAGGAGCGTGACGCGACCCTTGTGCGCCTGGTCCGCCTGACCGGCCCCCGAGGAGTAGCGACCCTCGATGACGTCGAGGACGCCCTTCGCGAGGAGCGTGTCGAGGTTCTCCATCCGCGAGCGCCACCGATAGGTGCCGAAGATGGCGACATCGGGGTGCTCGGCGAGGATGTACTCAGCGAGGTGGCTGCCCGCGAATCCGGTGATACCGGTAATAAGGACACGCACCGCACGAGAACATTAGCAACCCGCGTGCCGGGGCTCGGTTGCCTGGCTAGCGCCACTCCGGGACGGCGCGCTTTCGCACGGTCGTTTTCTTTTCCCCGAGCGTTTACGAGGAATGCGGATATGTGAACGAACCGTGGCGGCTCCTTTACGCAATCGTTTGCGCCGTTGCGAAACAGTGGAGTCACGCGTGCTGCCCCTCTCGCTCGGCGGGGGATGCAGAACGTCGTCAGGGGCTTGTTCAGATGTTCTCAACCACGCACATCTGCGAGCGTCGGAAATGACGCAGGAGGGCGGTTACATGGTGCGTCGGATCGCGGCCATTGGGGCTGCGTTGGCGATCGTCTTCGTCTCGGTTCCGCTGTCTTCGAATATGGCTCAGGCGTTGGGCGAGATAGGCGACACGCAGATCACACTCTCTTGCAACGACGGCCACAGCGTGACCGCTGCCCTCGATCAGAACGCGCTCCTCGCGCTCACGGCGGAGATCCAGGCCCTCAACGACCCGAGTGGGCTCACCTGCACGTTGACTCCGGCGGACCCGCCCGCCGCTTCTTGGACTGTCTACGACTACAACCCGTCGGGCCAGGCGCTCAAACCGCGTGTATCGGCGAACTCGATGCCGGCGACAACCGCAGGTGATGGGAGCATCTCGTTCCCATTCAAGTTGGACATATATACAGCGCTCCTCACCACCACCGACAAGACCCTTACGGGCGACCTCAGCGCTAAGACGCTGAGCGCCACAGTGGAGATACAGGGCGGCAACGGCACATTCCAGGATCAACACAACGGCCCCTGTGCCGACCGGAAGTACGTCCGGTTCTTCCTCGTATCCCCGAGAGCGTCAGGGACGACAGGCCCGGGCACGACCGGCTTCTACACACAGTTCTGGTGGTCGAACCCAGTCGATGTGACATTGGCTACGGATCCTCAAACTCCGTTGTCCATGACAGCAGTTGTCGACGGCGTGCATCAGTGGTCGGACTGGAACGGCACGTTCAACGACGCCAGTCTGGAAGTCATGGAGCACTTCCAGACCGCGATCCGCAACGTGCAGTCGGTCGGCTTCTCGTTCGGCGGAGGCTGCTTCTTCGAGAACGGGGTCACAACGAGTGATGGCGGAGGCGTATTCCACACAACTTTCAGTGAGGGCCTTTAGTCGCTGGATTCTCTGGAAAGAGGCCCAGCCGACGGCTGGGCCTCTTTCCGCCGGGTCAGTTGTGACCTGAGAACAGCTGGCGCAGGGTCAACAACCTAGGCTCATCGCGTGCCAATCCTTGAGATCCGCCGTCATGCAGAGCGTACCGATCGCGGCACCGAGCAGAGCGCCCTTTCGGCTGGCGGACGCGCAATGGCCGAGACCTTGGCGAAACGCGCACCTAAATTCGCCCTCGTTCTCTCGAGTCCTCTCCCCCGCGCGAAGGAAACCGCGCAGCTGGTCGCCGGGCGGCTCGATGCGGTCGAGCCCGGCTTCCTTCCTGAGATGGGCGGCGCGATCGGCGATCGGATCTTCGGCGAGATGCGCACCTTCACGGACTGGGCCGAGGTTCTCCGCGAGCGCGAGGACGCACGTAAGTTCGCCACCGAGCAGCTCGCGGCGTGGGCGCGCGTTGCGATGCGTGTCGGTGAGAAAGATCGCGTCCTCGCGATCTCGCATGGCGGGATCATCGAGCTGCCGGCGATCACTCTCGCGCAACGCCTGCGCATCCCGCTCGAGGGCGCGTCGTTCGGCTACTGCGAAGGTGTCGTCGTTACGTACGCGAAAGGTGTGCCGACGAAGATCGAGGTCGCGAGGATCTAGCTATTCGACCGAGATCGACTCATGCCGCTTCGTGCCCCCGCTCGATCCGTCCCCATCCTGCTTTTCGATCCAGTGATCGAGCACCGAACGCACCGCCATGAGGTTGTGCTTCCACGCTTCGCGCATGTGCTTGCGCGACTCCGGCGGAAAGAGCTCGTCCATGACCGCGCGTCCGCGGAAGCGGAGCCGCTCCTCGTCCATCTCGCGTAGGCGCGTTTCCAGCTCTTTGATGCGCGCTTCGAGCTCGGTCGTCGTGGCCATTTCCTTCTCCCCCTAGTCGCGGGCGGGTGCCGCAAAGTCAACGCGGAGCGTGTTCCCCTCGAACTTTGCGCCTTTCGCGGGCGCTTCGACAAGGGCGCGCGGCAGCACCAGGTTGCGCCGCCACGAGCCGACCTGCAGAACGAGCTCGTCGCCGTTACGCAGGAGCTTGACCTGCTCCTTCGAAGTGAACGGCAGGTCGAGCGTGAGGACGTAGCCGCCGTTCTCGCGGCGCACGCGGTACGGCCGGCCGCGATAGAAGAACTGCGCGGGATCCTCGTCGGCAAAGAGCGCCGTCCCGAGCTTCCGCAGCATCTCGAGGCCCACGACCTCTTTATCGAAGAACGGCACGGGTCGCACCGGCACGGGCGCGAAGGACTCCTCGACGAGCGGCTGGTACCGCCGCTGCGCCTCCTGCCACGCCTCGAAATAGGCGCCAGCGCCGTCCGGCAGCACGCGGTTACACACGACGAGGTCCGTGGGATAGCCGAACAGGTGGAAGTACGTAAAGGAGCGCTGCGCCTCCTTGATGACCATCTTCTCGAGGTTGAGCACCAGACGCACCGAGCTCTTCTGCTCGTCCGCGAGGAGCCGCTGCATGTGGTCGAGGCGATGGAAGAGCTCCTCCCCGGCGGCGAACACGCTGTCGTCGGGGACGGGAACGCCCATCACCCGGCGCAGGACGGGGCCGGCGATCTGCATCGCGCGCCGCTGGATCGGAAAGATGCGCTCGAGCCACCAGCGACCCGCCTCGGGCAACGAGAGCAGGCGCACCGTCTCGCCCGTCGGCGCGGCATCGACCACGATGACGTCGTAGTTGCCGCTGTCATGGTGCTCGGCGATCCAGAGAAGGCTCGAAAGCTCGTCCATGCCGGGCAGCACCGTGAGCTCCTCGGCGAGGACATCGTCGAGGCCGCGCCACTTGAACACGCTCTGCATGTAGCGCTGGATCGTTCCCCAGTGGCGTCGGACGTTGTAGTAGACGTCCGATTCCTGGCCCCAGAGGTTGTCCACGATGCGCGTGGGTTCGCCGCCGAGCGGAAGATCGAATGAGTCAGCGAGCGAGTGGGCGATGTCGGTCGAGATAACAAGCGTGCGCTTTCCTCGCTCTGCGGATAAGAGCGCGGTCGCGGCCGCGACACTTGTCTTTCCCACGCCGCCCTTACCCGTGTACACGATGATCCGCGTCGCGCCGGTCATCGACCGAGCATAGGTCTGACCGCGACCGATACCTCATCGACCCGACCGCGCGCTCATGCGCGCGTACGGTCGGCCTGCCGGTGTGGCGGCACCAGCAATAAGGGAGGAAGCCGTTGTCGCCACTTTCAGAGCGGGAAGCAGAAGTCCTCGAGCTCGTTCGAACGGGTCACACGACCAAGGACATCGCGGCGCAGCTCGGCATCAGCACCAGCACGGTTCTCTGGCATCGCAAACTGGCGCT
>JALYLL010000165.1 GCA_030774255.1 Chloroflexota bacterium
AGATCGCGATGTACCACCGCGCCACGGCGATCTACTTCTCCGGCTACTCCTTCGCGATCGGGCACCTCGGCACGACCGACATGGACCTGTACTCCGGTCCCGAGATCGCCGACGGCGCGCGCCGCACTGTTTCGGCGCTGCGGAAGTTCCAGCTCACGATGGCCACCGGCGACCCCGAGAAGGGCGTTCCGCCGACACACCTCGAGATCCCGCCCGTGCTTGTGGACATGGACGGCGGCTACGGCAACCTCTTCAACGTCCAGCGCACGGCTGAGCTCTACGTGAACGCCGGCGTTGCCGGCGCGCACATCGAAGATCAGGTCCTTCCCAAACGCTGCGGCCACATCGCCGGCAAGGCGCTCATCTCGGCCGACGAGATGGTCGGCAAGCTGCGGATGGCCCGCGCCGTCGCCGATGATCTGGGGCATCCGGACTTCGTCGTGATCGCGCGCACCGACGCGGTCTCGGCCGTTGACGCTCCTGAGACGACGCGCGGCCTCGACCTCGCGATCGAGCGCGCGCTCCGCTATCTCGATAGCGGCGCGCCCGATCTGGTCTGGTGCGAATTCCCGAATTCCGATCGCGAGCCGACCGAGCGCTTCGCCGACCAGGTGCGGCGCCGCTTCCCCGACGCCAAGCTCGCCTTCAACTGGTCGAGCTCGTTCAAGTGGTTCAACGACCCGAGTCCCATCTCCTTCGCGGAGCTCGGAGAGCTCGGGTACAAGTTCCTCTTCATCACGCTCGCCGCGCAGCACGCCATGGGCTACGCCTTCAGCAAGCTGCTCCAGGGCATCGCCGAGGACCAGGAGCAGGCCTACGTCTCGCTGCAGCGCAAGGAATGGGCGGCCGACGACGACATCCCGACCAAGAGCCACCACCTGTTCAGCGGCGTGCCGTACCACCAGGTGCTCGGTCAAACGATGGGTGCGTCGCGTCTGGGTGGATTCGCCGGCGAAACAGCAGAGAAGGCGGTCTGACATGGACAACGATGACGTCTTGATCAACAACGACGAGGTCGACCGCAGTCCCGATTACAACACCGAGACCTGGCTCGCCGAGCAGGCCCGGCTCGTGCTCCTCGAGGACGGCAGCTAGGACGCGACCGGGACCGAGCGCAGCAGCGGCGAGCTGATCATCAGGTCCGCCGAGCGGCGGTTGCACGCGATGGCGACGTCATGGAGGACCGCGAGCCGGATGAGCGAGCGCACGTCAGACGCGTGCGCCTGAGTCGCGAGCGGATCCCAGAAGAACACGACCAGATCGATCTCGCGGCGCGCGATCATCGCCGCGACCTGGGCATCGCCACCCTGCGGACCGCTGAGCAGCAGCTCGATGCGGAGTCCGGTATCGGCGGCGACGAGCTCCCCGGTGTGCTTCGTCGCGTAGAGCTTCGCCCGCGATAGCAGCTCGCGATTCCATCGCGCCCACTCCAGCATGTCGGTCTTGGGCGCGTCGTGCGCGATCAATGCAATGCGAAGCGGTGCTCCCAGGTCCTCATAGTGGAGCGGGGAGTGTCACGCTGGGGATGTCGTCAGGTGCCGAAACGGTGATGATTCGGTGAACTGGCCTACGTGCCGACGACGACACCGCCGTCGACCGAGAGCACGACGCCGTTGATGAACGAGGCCTCGTCCGACGCGAGGAAGAGATACGCGTACGCCACGTCCTTGGGCTCGCCGAGGCGCCGGATGGGAGTGCGCTCGACCATCGTCGCGAGGATCTTCTCCGGCATCTGTCGCACCATCTCCGTCCCGATGAATCCTGGTGCCACGGCGTTCACGGTGATCCCCTTCGGTCCGAGCTCGCGAGCCCAGACCTTCGTCATACCGATCACCGCGGCCTTCGTCGCGACGTAGTTGGTCTGTCCGAAGTTCCCGTAGAGGCCGACTACCGACGATGCGTTGAGGATCCGCCCGGAGTGCTGCCGGATCATCGTCGGCGCGACGGCCTGCGTACACGCGAAGACCCCGCGAAGATTCACCGAGATCACCGCGTCGAAATCCGCTTCGCTCATGACCCCGGTGATCTCGTCACCCTTCGACTTCACGAGCTGCGCATCACGCAGGATTCCCGCGTTGTTCACGAGGATGTCGATCCGACCGTGCTCTTTTGCCACGGCGGCCGCGGCCTTCGCGGCTTGAGTGACGTCCGTGACGTCCACACGCGCATCCGCGCCGTCCGCGACATCCCACGTGACGACGGTGGCCCCGGCCTCGCGAAATACGCGCGCCGTCTCCGCGCCGATCCCGCGTGCCCCGCCGGTCACGATCGCGATCTTGCCGTCGAGCCGGAACATCACGTGCCCGAGTCTTCGGGCTCTTCCTCCCAGCCCTCGTCTGATTGCAATTCGTTCTCGTAGATCTCCGGCTCGAGCCCAAGGCTCTCAATCACGGCGACCATCCCGTTGCGCTGCTCGGGTGGCGTCACGCGGATCCACCCGCGGATCACGTCGTCGACGCTCACGCTCGCTGCGCCTCGATCACCCGCGACCGATTCCGCCTCGTCGTGCCCGGCGGCCTTCGCGAGCTCGCGGATCGTGTCGGGCACCATGCGGCACAGCGTGGCGAGGACTCCCTCGGCCGACTCATCCCACTCCATCAGGCGATCGCGTCGATGCCGGTCGCGAAGCGGCCGATGATGAGCTTCTGGATCTGCGTCGTGCCCTCGTACAGCCGGTTCACCCGCGCATCACGCCAGTAGCGCTCGACGGGGAATTCGTCCGAGAAACCGTAGCCGCCGTGGATCTGGATCGCGTTGTCGGCCGCGCGCTGCGCGGCCTCGGACGCGTAGAGCTTCGCGATGCTCGTCTCGCGGGTGTTCGGCCGCCCTTTGTCCTTGAGGTCGCCGGCGCGCCACACGAGGAGCCGCGCGGCCTCGGTCTCGACCACCATGTCGGCGATCATCTCCTGCACGAGCTGATGTCCCGCGATTGGCTTGCCGAAGGACTTGCGCGTGGTCGCGTACTGCACCGACGCGTCGATGCATGCCTGCGCCACGCCGACGGCGCCGGCGGCCACCGAGTAGCGGCCCGAGTCGAGCGCGGTCATCGCGATCTTGAAACCTTCGCCGATCTCGCCGAGTCGGTTCGCGTCGGGAACCCGGACGTCGTCGAGGATGAGCTCGCTCGAATCCGACGACCGCAGCCCGAGCTTCCCGTGCAGCGCCTGGCTGCCATAGGACTGGCGGTCGCGCTCCAGGACGAACGCGGTGATCCCCTTGGCCTCTTTCGACGGATCGGCCTGCGCGAACACGAGGGCGAGCTTCGAGACCGAGCCGTTCGAGATCCACATCTTTCGGCCGCGGAGCACCCACGAGTCGCCGTCGCGCTTCGCGCTCGTGCGCAGCTTCGTTGCATCGCTACCGACCTCAGGCTCGGTGAGACCGAAGCAGCCGATGACCTCGCCCTTGCAGAGCGACGGAAGCCAGCGCTGCTTTTGCTCCTCCGTGCCGAACTTGAGGATCGTCATCTCGACGAGCGAGATCTGCACCGACAACGTCGTTCGCACCGACGAGTCGGCGCGCCCGACCTCCTCGGTCACGAGAGCATGCGAGACGAAGTCGAGCCCGATGCCGCCGTATTTCTCCGGCACCGGCCCGCCGAGAAGGCCGAGCGGAGCCATCTTGCGGAGCACGTCCTTCGGGAAGACCTCGCCCCGATCGCGCTCCCGCGCTCCCGGCGCGATCTCCTTATCCGCGAAATCGTTCGCGAGCTTGCGGATGGCCTGCTGCTCCGGAGTGAGGTCGAAGTCCACGAGGTCGAGTCTAGGGACGATACGGGCGGCGGATCGCCATCCAGCGCGCCGGCTCGGCGAGCGGCACGAAGCCGTATCGCGCATAGAGGCCATGCGCGTCGCGTGTCGCGAGCATGACGTTGCGCAGGCCTTCGAGGGCGGGATGCGACATCACCGCATCCATGAGCTGCTTTGCGACGCCTCTTCCGCGATGCTCCGGGAGCACGAAGACATCGCAGAGCCATGCGAATGTCGCTCTATCGGTCACCACGCGCGCGAATGCGACCTGCGACGCACCGCGATCCGGGTCGCCGTCGAACGCCGAAAAGCAGATCGATCCGTCGATCGCCCGTTCCAGGATGTCGCGTGGAACGCCCGCCGACCAGTACGCCTCGTCGTGAAGAAAACGCCACACGAGCTCGCGGTCGACGTGCTTCGAATCGCTCGAGACGACGTACTGTCCCATCCCGCGGCGACTTTAGACTGGCTCGCGTGATCCTGCTGCTCGTCCAGAGCGCACTCTTCCTCGCCGTCGTGGGACTGCTGATCGGAGCGCTCGTCGTCGACCGCTCAGGGGTACACGGCCGCGACTACCTCGTCTTCGAGGAACGCGCTGTCCGCTCCCAGCAGCTGACCGTCGCCGCGTTCGTCCTCGTCATCGTCGAGTTCCTTGTCGGGACCCCGCTGCTCGGGGCGGTCCTGGCGATCATCGCGATCCTCTGGACCCTCTGGTGGCTGCCGGCCGAGCACCGGCGATTCGACGTCGCCGTTCAGTCGGTCTTCGACGCGCGGCCCGAGGCGGTCGCCGCGGTCATGTTCGACATCTCGGAGCAGCCGCGGTGGATGGATTCGATCGTCCGCACTGTTCTCGAGACCCCCGGCCTCCTCCGCAAAGGGAGCGTCATCCGCCAGACGCTTCGAGTGTCGGGGCAGGACCTCATCGCGAAGCTCGTCGTGGTCGAGCTCGTTCCCTACGAGCGTCTCCTGCTGCAGGTCATCGTTCGGCACGCGGAGCTGTTCGATCTCTTCGAGGTGCAGCCGCATGATGGCGGCTCGATCGTGACGTACTCAGGCCGGCATCAGCTCTCGCGTTTGAACGCCGTTCTCACCGGCTGGCGCCTTCCGTCGCTCCGGAAGCGGTTCGCGGAGCGGCGCACCGCCAACCTCGAGCGCCTGCGCACGATCGTGCACCCCGCGCCGATCGCGCGCCGCGCATAAAAGGAACAGCCCGCGGGTCTCCCCGCGGGCTGTTCGTTGTATGTCGATCCGAGGTTACTTGCGGCCCTTGCCCTTGCCCTTACCGGAGTTGTCCGGCTTGGCGTTGGACTTGTCAGTCGACTTGTCCTTGGCCGCAGCCTTCGCTTCCTCACGGTCGGCCTTGGCCGTCTCACGGTCTGCCTTGGCCTTCTCGAGG
>JALYLL010000166.1 GCA_030774255.1 Chloroflexota bacterium
CTCGCGGCCGCGGCGCATCGCGGGGAAATCGATGAGTCCAACGTCAGGATCCTTCACGTCGACGCCGAAGTGCGCGATCTCGAGAAGCAGCGCGTTGATCTCCTTCGCGACGGGGTCCGTCGGACGCCGGTCGTACGACGCCTTGCGGCGCTGGAGGTCTTCGAGGAGCGGACGCACTTTAGGAAGAACGGCTTCGGCCTGAGTCCGCGTGAACGTCGGCATATGCTCGCGTTCGAGTATGGGGCTGGAGGGAGCACCGTGGCGACATATGTCCTGCTCACGAAGGTGACCGCGGCTGGCGTCAAGACCCTGCAATCGAATCCCCGCCGGATCAAGAAGGTCAACGAAGAGATTGAAGCCATGGGCGCCCGCGTGGTCGCGCAGTACGCGACGCTCGGTCGCTACGACTTCGTCAACATCGTCGAGGCAAAGGACAACGAGACGATCGCGCGCGTCTCCGTCGGACTCGGCGCGCGCGGAACGGTCCAGATCGAGACGCTGACAGCCATCCCGATCGAGACGTTCATCCGCACCATCGGGAAGAAGACCAAATAGCGCCCGCGGCGATCCTACTTCGCGGCGCCGCGTTCGCCGACGGCCATTCGCCGACCCTGCGGCGCGGTGTCTCCGTGCTCATGCGCGACGGGCGCATCCAGTACGTCGGTCCCGACGACGGAGCGCCCGATCCGACGGGCGCGGAGATCGTCGACGCGTCGGGCGCGACCGTCATCCCGGGTCTCGTCGACTGTCACGCGCACTTCACCGGACTCGGCGGTGCGAACTGGATCGCGCGCTTCGGCGATCCCGAGGCCGACCTCCTCGCCCGCGGCGCGGAGGCGGCGCGCGATCTCGCGCGTATGGGAATCCTGACCGCGCGGGATGTGGGGGCGCCGCGCCGACTCAACCTGCGCATCCGCGACACGCACCGCGGACGGGTCGACGCTCCGACGATCATCGCTGCCGGAACGTGGCTCGCTCGGCGCGACAAGTTCCCGCCGTTCGTGGTCTTCGTCGACTCCGGCGACGAGCTGCGGAAGGCGGCGATCGCGGAGATGGACGCGGGCGCGGACTTCGTGAAAATCGCCGTCGACACCGGACGCACCGGCGAAGAGGTCACGTTCACCGTCGACGAGCTCAAGCCGACCGTCAAGGTGGTACACGAACGCGGGAAACGCATCACCGCGCATGCACAGGGTCTCGGTGCCGCGGTCGCGGTCGAGGCGGGCGTCGATTCGATCGAGCACGGATTCGGCGTCGACGCCGCGACGGCGGCGAAGATGGCGGGGCACGCCACGCTCGTGCCGACCCTGAGCGTGCTCGAGAGCTTCGTCGGCTTCGCATCGACGGACGGTGGGCGGTTCGCGGAGGCAAAAGGTGCGAGTGCCGCCCTTCTCGAACAGGCGCTGGCGGCGGTCCGCACCGCGAAAAACGCGGGGGTACGCGTCGCGACGGGCAGCGACTTCGGCGGCGGATCAGTCCGGCCCGGTCATCTCGCCTGGGAAGTCGAGATGCTCGTGCGCGCCGGGCTCGAGCCGTACGAGGCGCTCGCGTCAGCGACGTGGATCGGCGGCCAGCTTCTCGATATCAAAGAGGCGGGAGTGATCCACCAGGGCGGCCCCGCGGACGTGGTGCTCGTACATGGAGATCCGCTGACCGATCCGGCAGTGCTGTGGCGTGTGTGGCGCGTCTATCACAGCGGGGAGCGCGTGAGCTAGCGGGGCCGGAGGGCCCTCCGCCACTTCGCCTCGTACGGCTGTTGCCGTTCCATGAGTGGTTGGTAGATGGGGGAGGTTGCGGGTTTTTCTACGTGCGAGATCCGTCCGATGCGCTGGGTGAGTGCCGACGCGTCCAGGCTCACCATCGGCTCGTCGCCGAGGCTTCGCGTGATCGCCGGCTTGCTGAACCTCATTCCCACTGCAGTCCCAACGTTATGTCCGACTTAATCGTGTCTCCATAGCGCGTTCGGTCACCCGAGTGGGTAGGCACGCTCCCAGGACCATCCGCACGCATCGGGTCCACCTACTGCAAACGCATGAGTGCCCATCCGCAACGCGTGGAATTTAGGCGGGAACAGCCTCCGCGAGCAGGTCGAGCGCCGCGCGAACCGGTGCGTCGGTGGGGATTTCCGCATCACGTGGCGGTTCGACCGACGCATCCACGACGAGCTCGCGCCCGAGCCGCTGAGCCAGCGCGCGAGCGCAGAGCTCCCCCACCTCCGGGACCTCCGCGCGGACCCCGAGCCGCTCGAGGGAAGCCACCTCGTGCTGGAAGCCACAGGGCAGTACGCGCTCGAAGGCCGCCAGATCGGTCGAGACGTTGAGCGCGAAGCCGTGCGTCGTGACCCCGCGCGATATGCGCACTCCGATCGCTCCGATCTTCGCGGGCCGCCCATCGGGAAGATCCACCCAGACCCCGGTCTTCCCGCGCTCGGTGCGCGACGAAACGCCGTAGCTTCCAAGCGCATCGCGGAGCGCGTCTTCTATCGCGCGGACATAGCCGACGAGGTCCGCGCCTTCAGCGAACGCCGTGATCGGATAACCCACGAGCTGGCCGGGGCCGTGGTAGGTGATGTCGCCCCCGCGGTCGACGCGATACACCGATGCGCCGTCAGCGCGCAGAACTTCGGGGCCGACGAGCAGGTGATCCGTCGTTCCGCGCCGTCCGATCGTGTAGACGGGATCGTGCTCGAGGAGCAGAAGGCGTTCAGCGCCGCCGTCGCGCACACGTGTCGCGACCGCTTCCTGCATCCGCCACGCGTCGACGTAGGGAACCCGACCAAGCCACGTCGCGTGGAGCGGGTTACCCAAGGCCGACGTGCCGCTCGGCGTGATACGAGGAACGGACGAGCGGGCCGGACTCGACGTGGCGGAAGCCCATCGTCATTCCCTCGTCACGCAGCGACGCGAATTCCTGCGGGGTCCAGTAGCGCTCGATCGGCAGATGCATCGGCGACGGCCGGAGATACTGACC
>JALYLL010000167.1 GCA_030774255.1 Chloroflexota bacterium
CGGACGCGCGTGAGGAGGTCGGCGACGGGGTCGTTCGGCATCCCGATGCCCTTCGGTCGCGCCTTCTTCGGCGCAGCGGGCTTGCGCGCCGGCCGCTCGGCGACCGCGGCCTCCGGAGCCTGTTCGCGCAACGCCGTCATCTCTTCGGTCAACACCAAACCTCCTGTTACCAGCTCGACTTCGTGACGCCCGGCAGCTCGCCGATCAGAGCGCGCTCGCGGAAGCAGATCCGGCAAAGGCCGAACTTACGCATGAAGCCGCGCGACCTGCCGCAGACCGTGCAGCGGTGGTGCACCCGCACCGAGAACTTGGGTGGGCGCTGCGATTTCAGGATGAGGCTTTTCTTGGCCATCTTCTGCCTCCTAAGACGCAGTGCGGAACGGCATCCCGAGGCTGCGCAGCAGTGCGCGCGCCTCTTCGTCCGTCCTCGCCGTCGTGCAGATCGTGATCTCCATGCCGCGCAGGCGGTCGATCTTGTCGTACTCGATCTCCGGGAAGACGAGCTGCTCCTTCAGACCAAGCGAATAGTTGCCGCGGCCGTCGAAGCTCTTGTCGGGCACACCTTGAAAGTCGCGGATCCGCGGGAGCGCCACCGTGACGAGCTTCTCGAGGAAGTGCCACATGCGCTCGCCGCGAAGCGTGACCTTCAGCCCGATCGGCATGCCGATGCGGAGCCGGAAGTTCGAGATCGCTTTCTTCGACTTCGTCACGATCGGCCGCTGTCCGGTGATCTTCGCGAGATCGCCGGCCGCCGCGTCCATCGCTTTGGCGTTGCCGATGGCCTCGCCCATGCCGATGTTCAGGACGATCTTCTCGACCTTCGGGATCTGCATGACGTTGCCGTAGCTGAACTGCTTGCGCAGCTCGTCGCGTACCGAGGTGTCGTAGCGCTCCTTCAGGAAAGCGGTCACTTCGGCTCCTCCACCACGATCGCCTCGCCGCATCGCTTGCAGACGCGCTCCTTGGAGTCCTCGCTCGTCCGGTGCGCGACGCGGGTCGGCTTCCCGCAGTGCGGGCAGATGACCATGACCTTCCCGAGCCCGAGCGGCATGGGCTGCTCGATGATCCCGCCCTTTTGATTCTTCGCGGGATTCGCCTTGGTGTGGTGCTTGGCGATGTTGAGGCCGGCGACGATCACAGTCAGGTCGCGCGGGCGTACTTCCTGGACCCGGCCGCGCTTCCCACGGTCCTTGCCCGCGATCACCATGACCTCGTCGCCCTTTCGGAGCCGCATGCCTGCCATTTAAAGGACCTCCGGCGCGAGCGAGACGATCTTCATGAAGTTGCGCTCGCGCAGCTCGCGCGCGACCGGCCCGAAGATCCGCGTTCCGCGCGGCTGGTTCTGCGGGTTCAGAAGCACGGCGGCGTTGTCGTCGAAGCGGATGTACGAACCGTCCGTGCGGCGGTATTCCTTGGTCTGCCGAACGACGACCGCGCGAACGACCTCGCCCTTCTTCACACCGGAGTTCGGGATCGCGTTCTTCACCGCGGCGATGAAGACGTCGCCGATCTCGGCGGTCGTCCCGGTGGACGACGCCAGCACACGGATCACCGAGAGCTCGCGCGCTCCGGTGTTATCCGCGCAACGGACCCGCGTATATGGACGAATCACGGTTCTGGCTGCTCCTCCGGGGGCCGGGGGGCGGAGCTCCCCGACGGCTCTTCACGCTCGGGAGTGAGGATGTCGGTCACACCCTCCTGCGCTTCGAGCGCCTTTGAGATGTCGGCAACGCGTGGCGCGGCGGCACCGGCCTCGCCGGCGCGCGAGATGACCTCGACCAGCCGCCAGCGCTTCGTCGCGCTGAAGGGCCGGCTCTCCTGAATGCGCACGAGGTCCCCCGCCTTCGCCTCGCCGGCCTCGTCGTGGGCCGCGAAGCGCTTGCGCAGACGGATCATCTTCTTATAGAGCGGGTGCTCTCGGAAGCGTCCGACCTCGACGATGATCGTCTTCGACATTTTCGCCGAGACCACGACGCCGACCTTCGTCTTACGGCGGAAACGGCGCCACGTGAACTGTTCCTTCTCACCCGGGGCCGCGGCGGCGGGCGCCACCCGCTTGCGCGCGACGGTCCGCTTTCCGACCGGCCGCGCGACCACCGCCGCTTTCGCGGGGGCTTTGGCCGGCGCCTTGGCCGCTGCCACGACACGCGTGGACGCGGCCTTCGCCGGCGCTTTCGCGCGCGTCGTGGCGGTCTTCGTCGTGGTCTTCTTCTCTTTTTCGGTCTTCTCAGCCATTGGTCTGCGTCTCCTCGGTACGTTCGCGCATCACCGTGAGGAGGCGTGCGATCTTTCGCCGCGTCTCCGGCATGGTGCGGAAGTTCTTCAGCTGGCGCGTGGCGAGCTTGAACTTCGCGTCGAAGAGCTCTTCCCGCGCGCCTCGCAGCTGGTCCGCGATCTCGTTATCAGACAGCCGCCGCATGTCCTTCATCCGCCCCAGCCTCCTCTCTCGCAATGAATTGGGTCCTGATCGGAAGCTTGTACGCCGCGAGCCGCAGCGCCTCTTTCGCGAGCGCGCGGCTGACGCCGCCGACTTCGAGGATCACACGCCCCGGTCGAACCACGGCCACCCAATGGTCGGGCGCGCCCTTCCCGGATCCCATCCGCACTTCGGCGGGCTTCTTGGTGACCGGTTTGTCCGGAAAGACGTTGATCCAGACCGCGCCACCCCGCTTGAAGTGGTGCGTGACCGCGCGACGCGCGGCCTCGATCTGGCGCGCAGTCATCCAGCACGGCTCCATCGCCTTGAGCGCGAAATCGCCCTTCGTGATCCGGTTGCCACGCTGGGCCGCGCCCTTCATCCGGCCACGCTGGAACTTGCGGTGCTTGAGGCGCTTGGGTTGCAGCATTAGGTCGCCCTCGCCGGCTGGGGTGCGGGCGCAGGCGCGGGTGGGAGCGGAGCGGGCGGACGCTGCGCCGGTGCGGCGGGCGCGTTCGTCTGCGTGACCTGGCGCGGTGCGGGCTCGATCTCGCCCTTGTAGACCCACGCCTTCACGCCGATGGTCCCGTAGGTCGTCTTCGCCGTGGCGCGTCCGAACTCGATGTCGCCGCGAAGCGTGTGCAGCGGAACGCGTCCCTCGCGCTCCCACTCGCGGCGGCTCATCTCGGCGCCGCCGAGGCGACCGGCAACGGCAACACGAACGCCCTTCGCGCCGGACTTCATCGAGCGCTGCACGGTCTGCTTCAGCACCTTGCGGAACGACACACGACGCTCGAGCTGCTGCGCGACGTTCTCTGCGATGAGATACGCCTCGAGCTCCGGGTAACGGATCTCGAAGATGTTCACTTTGACCATCTTCCCGGTCATCTTGCCGAGCACCTGACGGAGCTCCTCGACCTTCGCGCCGCCTTTTCCGATCACGACGCCGGGTTTCGCCGTCTGGATCGTGACCGTGACCTGGTTGGCCGAGCGCTCAATGTCGATGCGGGCGATCGCGGCATCACGGAGCCGTCCGCGGATCGCGTTGCGGATCCCGATGTCCTCCTTGAGGAGCACCGGGTAGTTCTTCTTGTTCGCGAACCACTTCGCGTTCCACGTCTTAGTGAAACCGAGGCGGAACCCGATCGGATGTGTTTTCTGGCCCACGGCTAGCTTCCTCTCTCGTCGAGCACGACTTCGAGGTGCGCCATACGGTGCACCTTGAGATCGCGACGACCGCGACCGCGGTACCACACGCGCTTCATGCGCGGGCCCTCGTTCGCGATGGCGTTCTTCACGTACAGGTTCTCGAGCGTCAGATTGAAATTGTTCTCAGCGTTGGCGATGGCCGAGCGCACGACCCGCCCGAGCGGCAGCGCCGTCGACTTCGGAAGGTTCTCGAGTATCGAGATCGCTTCCTCCGCGCTCTTGCCCTTGATGAGGTCGGTTACCAGACGCGCCTTTCTCGGGGAGAGCCGCAGAAAACGAGCGGACGCCTTCACTTCCACCTCAAGCACCAGCACGCACGTTCGTCGAGCGCTCCGGTGCGC
>JALYLL010000168.1 GCA_030774255.1 Chloroflexota bacterium
CACGCCCTTCTGCTGCAGCACGCCCGCGAGGCGCTTCGATTCGTCGACGTTCGGATCGTCGCGGCCCGTCGCGATGATGATCTCCGTCTCGCGGAGCGGCGCGAGATAACGATCGTCGTTGAGATTCGGAAGGAACGCCAGCGGATTCACGAAATAGGCTTCGCCGCTTCGGTCGCCATCCAGCCACTTCGCCGTGTCGTACGCGCCGGACATGCCGACCGCCTTGCGCGCGATGCCCGGCCGCCGGGTGACGAATGCGAGCGCATGAAACGCTCCGAACGACGTTCCGGTCACGATCAGCTGATCCGCCGGGTTCGCGTCGCGGATCGCCGGCACGACTTCGTCGACAAGGTACCGCTCGTATGCGAGGTGTCGGCGGGCGCGCTCCTGCGGCGCGGCCGCCTTGTTGTAGAACGACTCGCCGTCGATCGAGTCGACGCACCAGAGCTGGACCCAACCCGCATCGATCCGCGGCGCCATGTGCGACACGATGCCGAAGTCCTCCCATTGATAGAACCGGCCCATGGAGGTGGGAAAGACGAGGACCGGCGCGCCGCGATCGCCGAAGACGAGCAGCTCCATGTCGCGTCCAAGCGCGGGGCTTCGCCACTTCCGGTACTCGCGGTTCACGACATCCTCCGTGGGCGGACGGGCGAGCCCCGAGGGATCTCTACGAGGACGTCAACCTTCTGATCCTGGCTCCCGCTCCTCACGCACCTGCTCCCCCGCGTTCTTGGCCGGCGCCACGACCACTGTGATCTCCCCTTTTGGGCGCTCGGAAGCATAGTGCGCGGCGAGTTCAGACGCCGACCCGCGGACGATCTCCTCGTGCAGCTTTGTCATCTCGCGCGCCACCGCGACTCGCGCATCCGGCGCGACCGCGGCGAGGTCGGCGAGCAGGTCGCCCAGCCGAAAGGGGCTCTCGTACAGGACGAGCGTGCGCCCCGCATCGAGGAGCGCTGTGAGCTCGCGCCGCCGAGCGCCGCTCTTCTTTTCAGGGAAACCGACGAACGTGAATTCTCGCGTCGGCAACCCCGACGCGACGAGGGCCGCGATGGCCGCGGCCGGCCCAGGAATGGACACGACCTCGTGCCCAGCCGCGATCGCGGCGACGACGAGCTGCTCGCCGGGATCGGAGAGACCGGGCGTGCCGGCATCAGTGACGAGTGCCACGTCCCAGCCGCGATCCATCTGGCCGACGAGCTCAGCAACCTTTCGACGATGGTTGAACTCCGTGTAGCTCGTCAGATGCTTCGCGCGGATCTCGTGCTTGCGCAGCAGGATCTGCGTATGCCGCGTGTCCTCGCACGCGACCATATGGACCTCCTGCAGGATCCGGAGAGCGCGCAGCGAGACATCCTCGAGATTGCCGATCGGGGTGGCGACGAGATAGAGCTTCCCTATGGCCGGACCGTGACGCTCCGGCGCTCGGCCTCAAGACCCCAGCTGACGATCCGCCTGGGTCGAACGCGGAAGATCGCTGCGTCGTAGCCCCGGCCGAAGGCTTCGCCGCCCGTCGCGAGTACGTCAGCCAGCCCACGTACTTCGACCCCGCGCGGGCGCCACGGCGACACCGATGCGAGATCGTCGACGATGAAGGCAACGCGGTTATTGGCTTGGGCGTCGCGGAACTTCTTGCTCTTCACGAAACCGTGGCCGCCGATGTCGATCGTGTCTTCATCGGCGTTGTACCGGAAGCCAACGGGCACGGCGTGCGGCTGGCCGGAAGGGCCGACGGTAGCGATCCGCCCTAGTCGCTGGCTTCCCAAATACGCGATCTCAGCCAGCGTGAACACGCTCATCGCGTTGGAGAGGCGAGCGCGCGCGGCGAGAACGCCGTCGGCCTGAGTACGCGGTCCTCGATCTCGCCGACGAGATCACCGTGCTCCGCAGCCGTGACGCGCTTGACGTCCTTCCACTCTTCGTCAGCTCTGAACTGGGTCCACGCGGCTTCCTTGGTCGCCACGTCGGGCCAAGTGAGCAGGTAGATGAACTCGGTCCGACGATCGGTCGTCGCTTCCCACATCTCGACGAATTCGAAGCCGTATTTCCGCATGATCCGCATCGCGTGGTCGCGGAAACGAGCGTGGAAGGCGGCCTTGTTACGTTCGAAGATCTCGTAGACCCGAAGCTGGTCGATCACTCCGCACCTCCACGCTCGATTCTTGCAGGGACCGCTTCCGTGCGAATCTTGCGCGGCGCTCTCGCCGGTGCGATCGCGGGCCTCGTCGGCGCATACGCGATGGAACGATTCCAGGCGTTGTGGACCGAGACCGAACGCCGGGCCCGGCCGAAGCAGACAGCGCGCGCCGCGAAGGACGAGCCGGCGACGGTGAAGGCCGCCGAGCGGGTCGCCGAGACCGTCCTCCAAACGGAGCTTCCGGAGCAGGTGAAGCCGGTCGCGGGAGAGGCGGTCCACTACGGGATGGGCATGTTGTCGGGTGCGATCTACGGCGCCATCGCCGAACTGCTGCCGATCGTCCGGGCCGGCAACGGCTTGGTCTTTGGCGCGGTGCTCTGGTGGGTCGCCGACGAGACGGCCGTGTCCGCCCTCGGACTCGCGAAGACGCCGTCGGCGTACCCGCCCTCGACGCACGCATACGCGCTCTCGTCCCATTTCGTCTACGGGTTCGTCACCGAGACGGTGCGTCGCGTCCTTCGACTCGTCCCCTAGACGCTACCGCCGGTTTCCGCACGGCGCGCCATCATCATCGGCCATGGGCCCCGGCAACGCGCGGATCCTGGTGGTTGACGACGACGACCGTCTCGCGGCGTCGCTTCGGCGGGCACTGATTTACGAGGGCCACGCGGTCGAACTCGCTGCGGACGGTCCAGGGGCGCTCGTCGCCGCGCGCGATCGGCCGCCTGACCTCGTCGTTCTCGATGGCATGCTGCCCGGCCTCGATGGCCTTGAGGTCTGCCGGCGCCTTCGCGAAGGATCGGAGGTGCCGATCCTCATGCTCACCGCTCGCGACGCGATCTCCGATCGGGTCAAGGGCCTCGACGCGGGTGCGGACGACTACTTGATAAAACCATTCGCCTACGACGAGCTCCTTGCGCGGGTCCGTGCACTTCTGCGGCGACGTGACCCTGGCGGCCGCGAGCTGCTGCGCTGCGCCGACCTGGCGATGGACGTCGCGGCGCACGAGGTCCGGCGCGGCGATCGGGTCGTCGAGCTCACCGCGCTGCAGTTCAACGTGCTCGAGCACTTCATGAGGCATCAGCGGCAGGTGATCGAACGCGAGCAGCTCCTCGAGTCCGTGTGGGGAGTCGACAGCGACGCCATCTCGAACGTCGTCGACGTGACTATCGCCGACCTGCGTGCGCGACTCGAAGCGGAAAGCCGGCCGCGACTGCTGCAGACGGTCCGCGGCGTCGGCTACGTGCTGCGGGAGCCTTAGATGCCGGTGCGGCGCAGCCTCGCGCTGTATGGGACCACCGTCGCCGCGGTCGGGATGCTCGTGTTCATCGTGCTCCTGTCCGGCCTCGGTGCGAACGGCGTCCGCGATGACCAGGACCGCAACCTGAGCGCGATGGCCGATGCGGCCGCGAATGCGCTTCAGCGAGGCGACGCCACACCGAATGCGGCACGGTCGCTCATCGTTACCGACCTAGCCTCGAGCACCGACCCCTTCGTCATGGTGCTGGCGGCCGACGGGTCGGTCCGCTCCACGTCAGGGTTGCTCGGCGGCGTACCACCGCGCATCCCGGCCGCGGTGGTCGTAGAGGCCAGCCAGCAGGGCCGGTCCATGGCCACGGTCTCTGCCCCTGGTGCGGCCGCCGCCGGCGCGGATGCGAGTCTCCGCGTCGTCGCGCGCAAATGGACGAGCGGCACCGACGGCGGGATCGTCGTCGCCGGACAATCAACGGCGTTTCCGGCAAACCAGATCGCGGGGCTTCGGACTTTTCTGGTGATCGCCGCGATCGTCACGCTCATCGTGGTCGCGATCGTGTCGTGGCTCGTCGCGGGACGTGCGGTGCGGCCGCTCGTCACCCTCGCGCGGACCACCGAGGCGATCGGCACGACCGGCGATCTGTCGCGGCGGCT
>JALYLL010000169.1 GCA_030774255.1 Chloroflexota bacterium
GCGCGGTACTCAGCCTTCGAGTAGCTCGGCGTCTCGTTCGACAGCGGACGCTTCTCGGCGATCCACTTCGCGCGTCCGCCGTTCACGAGCTTCACGTCCCTGTGACCGTAGTACTTCAGGAGCCAGAAAAACCATGCGGCGAACCAGTTGTTGTTATCGCCGTACGCGACGATCGTCGTGGCCGGTGTGACGCCGTTCTTCGAGAGCAGCTCCTCGAGCTGCCTCTTCTCGATAAGATCGCGGACCGGGTGCTGCTGAAGGTCGGTCCGCCAGTTGAGTCCGATCGCGCCCGCGACGTGACCTTGGTCGTACGCGGTCGTGTCGACGTCCACTTCGAACGCTCGGACGTTGGGGTCCTTGGCGTGCTCGGCGAGCCAATCGGTCTCGACAAGCACGTCTTTGGCATAGCTGGTCATAAGGAGTCCTCCGAAGAAAAATCGTGAGCGGGACGACCGAGAGAGGCGGCGCCGACACGGCGCGTATGCGCCGCTACAGGCCGCCTAGGGACAGGCGCAGGTCAGCCGGGATGACCGGAAGCGGGAGCGCGGAGAATTTCCGACCTGCTGAGTCAAGAATCCGTTTCTAACACCCGGACGTGCCTGCGACAAGAAGCGCGCGCTACATCCAGCGCTCGAGAACGGCCGGGAGTTCGGTGAGATCGTCGATCGTGGCATCGGGCTCCACGTCGACCGGCTCCTGGGGCGCGCCGGCAATCGGGCGGCGCCAGATCGCGCGCATTCCCAGCCGCTTGGCTCCCCAGACGTCCTGAACCATGCGGTCTCCGACCATCACCGCATCGCTCGCCGGGACTCCGGAAAGCTCGAGTGCGCGTCGAAAGATCGCCGCGTGTGGCTTCTGCCACCCGGCGCTGTGCGAGCTGACCACATGGTCGACCGTGTCGGCCAGCCCGAAGCGTTCCCAGTCCGTCCGGACCTCGTCGTCGCCGCGCGAGAGGGTGTTTGTGATGAGCCCGACGATCAGGCCGCGGTCCTTGCACCAGCGGAGCGTTTCCGGCGTCCCGGGCACAAGCGCGCCGACAAGATCCAGAGGCAGCGTGGTCGCCACGCGAAAGTGATCGATCTCGATGTCGTCGATGCCGATCTGACTGTTGCGAAACCACTCCGCGTACCAGCGATTGGTCTCCTGGCGCAGGTCCTCTTCGGAGTCCTGCCGATGGTCCGGGGCGATCTCTGCCTCGACGAACTTCCCGTACCACGCGCGCTCGCCGAACTCGCGGCGCAACGCGTCGAGCGTCAGGGCCCGTATCTCGGTTTGCGGCTTCCAGTGTTGAACGAGCGTGTCGCCCACGTCGAAGAACACGGCACGGAGAGGCACGCAGCTATCGTATCGGCGCCGACGTGTTGGATTTCGAACAGCTCGCGTTCATCGAGAAGTGGCGACAGCGTGCGTCGCGAGGTGTCGTTGTGGCTCTCGATGGAACACGCGGCGATGTGCTCCTCACGATGCGGGTGGGCGAAGGATCGCCCCAGATCGACATGCGCGGCCGCGACTCGACCGGCGCCGTCCGAAAGTCGCGGCTCACACTCGGAGATCGCGTGACCGTCGCGATCGAGTACCGGGCGCGCGACGTGGGAAATGCGAGCGGTCGGAGCGTCTCCGGAAGTCTCGTCGCGCCTGGGGCAAAGATCCAGGGAACGGTCGTCATAGCGGGCGAGATCGTGGCCGTGGATTGCGGCACGCAGGTCCTCGTCTCTGGCGACACGCTTCCCGGCGTAGGACCTGGTGACGACATCAGCTTCGTGATCGCCGACGAGGGCAAGGCTTACCTCATACCCACGCGCTAATCGAGTTTCTTCAACTCCTCGACGATCTCCTCTTCGTCCGGTACCTCGCGCAGCGTGTGCACGTCGATGTAGCGACAGATGCCCTCCGCATCGACAACGACGATCGCGCGCTCGGGTCGGCCGAGCTCCTCGTTGAATACCCCGTACGCCTGTGACACCTGGCCGTGCGGCCAGTGATCGGAGCAGAGCGGGTATTCGATGCCGCCGAGCGATTCGGCCCACGCCTTCAGCGTATATACGGAGTCGCACAGAATGCCCACGACCTGGGCTTTCCCCCCGGCGAAGCGCTGCTGGAGCGCGTTCAGCGCGGGAGCCTCGCGGCTTCAGGTATTCGAAAACGCGAACGGGAGGAACGCGAGAACGACGCGTTGTCCACGGAAGGCCGAGAGCTTGATCTCGCGTCCATCGTGGGAGCGAAGTGCGAAGTCGGGCGCGGCGTCACCGACCTTGAGGGTCTTCGTCACGCTCGCGATCTTCGTCCGACCCTT
>JALYLL010000170.1 GCA_030774255.1 Chloroflexota bacterium
CGAGGAGACGGATGTAGGCGTCGGTGCCGCCGACGACGAGGAGGCTCGCCCAGGCCCAGCGCGCGTGGCGCGCGTTGAGCCAGTTCGCCCAGCTCCAGAGGCGGAAGCGGAGCGATTTTCCATGGAAACTGTCGAGGTAGCCGCCGACGAGATAGCGGAGCGAGTGGCAGCTCGCCGAGTACCCCGAGAGAAGGATCACGTTCGCGAGCAACAGGATCGATCCGAGCCCGATGCCGAAGTGGCCGTTGAAGTTGAACGCGAGGAACGCGTCCCACCACAGGAAGATCAGCAGCGTCGTCGCGAAGATGAGCGCGTAGCGATGGAGGTTCTGAATGAGGAATGGGAAGCGCGTCTCCCCCGCGTATCTGCTACGCGCGTCGGGGACGGCGCACGCCGGCGGCGACCAGAAGAACGCGCGGTAGTAGGAGCGGCGGTAGTAGTAACAGGTCACGCGGAAAGCGAGCGGGAACGCGAGGATAAGGATCGCTGGTGAGAGATTCCAGTACGAGCCGACGATCGGAAGCGTCGGATGCACGCAGTTCGCGGTGAGGCACGGCGAGTAAAGCGGGGAGAGGTACGGCTCGAAGTAATAGTTCGTGCCGACGAGCCCCGCGTACATGGAGTACAGGACGAACGCGCCGAGGACGGCGACGATGACGACCGGTTCGACCCACCAGAGATCCGCTCGCTCGTGCGCTCGATCGCGGACCTTGACCGCCGACGCCGTTGCCACCGCAGCCGATGGTGGGCGTGCCCGAGCCAGAACGCAAAGGTCTCAAAGCGCTCGCCGTGATAGCGGTAGGCTATGAACGATGGAGTTCCACCAGCTCCGCTACTTCGTCGCCGTCGCCGAGGAGCGGCACTTCACCAAAGCCGCGCGCGGCCTGGGCGTCGCGCAGCCTTCGGTGTCGCGCGCGATCCGCGTGCTCGAGGAGGAGCTCGGCACTCCCCTCTTCCACCGGATGAAGGGCAACGTCGCGCTCACCCCGGCAGGCGAGATCTTCCTCCCGTGGGCGCGCCGGGTCCTCGTCGACGTCGACGGCGCCACCGGAGAGGTCCGTGAGCTCGCCGACCTCCGGCGCGGACGGCTCGCGGTCGGCGCGACGCCGTCGCTCACCATCACGCTCCTCCCGCCGGCGCTCGCGAAATTCCATGCCGCGTACCCCGGCATCCACCTCGTGGTGCACGAAGCCGGATCGCGCGATCTCGTCGCGGAGCTCGAGCAGGGCGCCCTGGACGTCGCGCTCGTGATCATGCCGCTCCGGCACGAGGCGCTCGAGACCGCGCCGTTGCTGCGCGAGGAGCTCGTCGTCGCGGTCCCGCATGACCATCCCCTCGCGTCGCGGAAGACGGTGCCGATCGCCGAGCTCAAGGGCGTGCCGCTCGTGATGTTCCGCGACGGGTACGACCTTCGCGCGGCGACGGTGGCCGCCTGCCGGCGGGCCGGGTTCGACCCGGTCTTCGCCCTCGAGGGCGGCGAGATGGATGGGGTGCTGCGTTTCGCGGCGGCGGGCCTCGGCGTGGCGGTCGTGCCGAGCCTGGTGCTCGATCCGTCTGGCCCGTTACGCGCGGTCCGCCTCGCCGAGCCGCTGACGCGCACGATCGGTTTCGCGAACCGCCGCGATCGCCACCTTTCGCGCGCCGGACGCGAGTTCGTGGAGACGGTGCGCGGACTCGTGCGCGGGCGCGATTGGCTGCGCGCGCGGCCGCCGGGACTGACCGTTCTCGACGCGAAAGGGTAGCCTCTCGCGCCGTGGACTCCCTCTACAACTGGGTCGTCTGGATCCACGTCGTCGGCGGATTCACGTTCGCGCTCGCGCACGGGGTGTCGGCTGGCGTCGCGTTCAGGCTGCGCGAGGAACGCGACGTGCCGCGCGTGCAGGCTCTGCTTGACCTCTCGAAGCTCGCGACGCAGGGCATGTACGTTGGCATCTACGTTCTACTCGGCGGCGGCATCGTGGCCGCGTTCATGGCCGGTTTCTGGGGCCGCGGATGGATCTGGACCGCGATCGTGATCCTCGTCGCTACGTTCGCGTTCATGTACGCACGCGCGTCCGGATATTTTCGTGACGTGCGCCGCGCCGCGGGTCAGCCGTACGAAACGGGGAAAGGCCCACGCGTCGCCGAGCCGCCGAATTCAGCGCGGCTCGCTGAGCTGCTCGCTTCCTCGCGTCCATTCGAGATCGCAGGCGTGGGCTACGCGGGTCTCATCGCGATCCTCTGGCTCATGGTGATGAAGCCCTTCTAGAGGGCAGGAAAGCGCGCCAGTTGCACCGCCCTTCATCATTCGTTCGTCGGTCGCCACGATCGCTGGGGGGCGGAGTGCCAAAGGGCCGCACCGTCAGCAGCACTGGCGTCTGGAGCGGCGACCTTGTCCGCACGCGGGCGGCCTCGACCAGGACTCTACGGAGCCAACGTTCCCTAGCGATCTCCGACGCGATCTTGAACGGAGGGGCCGCGAAAGCGGCCCCTCTTTCTATCTAGGCCGTCGGCGTGGGAAGCGGCGCGAAGAGATCGACGACGTTGTCATCCGGGTCGATGACCTGCGCGTAACGCTGGCCCCAGAAGGCGTCGAACGGTTCCTTCTTCGATCGAAAGCCGGCGGCGACAACCCGCGCATGCGTCGCATCGACGTCGCCCGTCGAGGAGCACTGAAAGGCGAGACCCATCCGGTGGCCTTCCGGTTCGGTCCAGTCGGGGTCCAGCTGCTGGATCAGCTCGAGCGTGTCCCACATGAGCGCGATGCCCCCAGGCAATGTGACGTCGAGATGGTCACCGCTCGGGTCGGGCACGTCGATGCCCAGCAGCCGATAGAAGCGGACGGACTCGTTCATGTC
>JALYLL010000171.1 GCA_030774255.1 Chloroflexota bacterium
TGCGCCCCTCCAGCACGACCGCGTCCACCACGTACCGTCCCAGGCCCATCGCAACACCCCCTCGCCAGCTTGGGTGTCCACGATGTCCTGAGACATCTGTCCGCTATGTGGTGAACTCACACACCTCCCTCCCCGCAGACGCGCCACGCCACCCATTTTCCTATCATTCGCGCGAGACAGAGTGCGACCCACGACGCGCTACGCAAAGAGCGGCGATTACAGCATCGCCTACCAGGTCGTCGGCAACGCCCCGCTCGACCTCGTGTTCGTTCCCGGGTTCATCTCACACGTCGAGCATGCGTGGGAGGACCCGAGCTTCGCCCGTTTTCTGGATCGGCTCGCGTCATTCAGCCGGCTGATCCTGTTCGACAAGCGCGGCACAGGTCTCTCGGACCGCGTCCCGCCCCAGCAGTTGCCGAGCCTCGAACAGCGCATGGACGACGTTCGCGCGGTCATGGACGCGGCCGGCTCCGAACGAGCGGCCCTCTTCGGCGTCTCCGAAGGCGGCCCCATGAGCATGCTGTTCGCGACCACGTACCCGAAACGTGCGTCAGCGCTGATCCTCTACGGGACGTATGCGAAACGAGTGAGGGACGCCGACTACCCGTGGGCGCCGACGCTCGACGATTTCAGCAGATTCCTCGATGAGACCGAGCGGCAGTGGGGTGGGCCGGCGCAGGTCGACCTTTGGGCTCCGAGCCGCGCGGACGACGACGGCTTCAGGCGATGGTGGGCGCAGTTCCTGCGCTTGGGTGCAAGCCCCGCAGCAGCGCGCGCCGTCCTTGAGATGACGCGCGAGATCGACGTGCGCGGTGTGCTTTCGGCGATCCGCATCCCAACACTGATCCTTCATCGCACGGGCGATCGCCGGTTCGACATCGGCGGAAGCCGCTACCTGGTCGAGCGCATCCCTGAGGCGAAGTACGTCGAGCTCCCCGGTGTCGACCATCTTGCGTGGGTCGGCGAATCAGATGCGATCGTCGACGAGATCGAGGAGTTCCTCACCGGGGCGCGACAAATACCCGAGCCAACGCGCGTGCTGGCGACCGTCCTCTTCACCGACATCGTCGAGTCCACGGATCGCGCCGTTCGGCTTGGCGACGCGCGATGGCGCGGCCTCATGGCTGACCACGATCGTTTGATCCGAGCCGAGCTCGCGCGTTTCCGTGGCCACGAGGTCCGAACGACCGGCGATGGGATCCTTGCGACGTTCGATGGGCCGGCCCGGGCGATCCGCTGCGCGTGGGCGATCGTCGCGCGTGCGCACGAACTCGGAGTCCAGGTGCGCGCTGGCCTCCACACCGGAGAGATCGAGATACTCGACGACGGTGTCGCGGGGATCGCGGTCCACATCGGCGCGCGCGTCGCGAGCCTGGCCGGTCCTGACGAAGTCCTCGTCTCGAGCACCGTCAAGGACCTCGTCGCCGGTTCCGGTCTGGTCTTCTCGGAGCACGGGTCGCACCAGCTCAAGGGCGTGCCTGGCAGCTGGCAGGTCTTCAAGGTCGAACGTCCGACGCGGTGATCCACGCCTATCAGTCGAGCGGCCGCACCACGAGACCGGCAGGCACCTTCGGATAGAAGTACGTGGTCTTCTGCGGAAGTTTCTCGCCTGCGTCGGCAACTCGACGCAGCGTTTGCGGATCGACCGCCCGCAATAGCAGCGCGGTCGCCCCCGTCTCCGTGGCCGCGAGTGCCGCCCTGGTGTCGTGCTCGTACGCGATCTGGGCTCCGGAGTCGCGGACCTCTCGCAGTAGGAGCTCCTCGGCTTGCGCGACGGGAAGCTCACGCCAGGCAGGTCTCACGCCGCTGAGGTCGGCGTCCGCTTTCAGCTGCAGCTGCTCGTAACGTCCATCGCGCACGACCACGATCCCCGGCTGGATGTCCTCGATGGCCCCCGCGTCGATCGGCGATCGCTCGAAGTACCGGTCGATCGCGCGATCGAGCGCGCCATCGCCGCGCACGACGCGATGCGTCGCGAAGATGCGCAGTCCCGGGTCGTCCGCCGCGCAGAGGTACGCGAGGACGTAGCCGATCGGCGCATCGGGCGACGCGCCCGCGCCGCGTTCGGCGAGGTACGCGAGCGCGGTCTCGTAGCGGTGATGCCCGT
>JALYLL010000172.1 GCA_030774255.1 Chloroflexota bacterium
CCGAGAGCCGAGGAGATGCCGCGCATCTCCGAGTTGTCCGAATTCCCCATCCAGATCGCCGTGAGGCGCTGGGGGACCCACCCGATCGCGAGCACGTCCTGGAGGTTGTCGGTGGTACCGGTCTTGAGGGCGGCGGTCCGGCCGATTGAAGTGAACGAGGAGAAGACAAACGAGCCGTTCGGACCCGTATCGGTGTTGTCTTTGAGGATGTTGGCCATGACCCAGGCGTAGCGCTGGTCGATCACCTGCCGGCCCTCGGGCTTCGAGTAGTCCTTCACGACCTTCCCCGACGGGTCGACGATCTTGAGGATGTAGGTCGGCTCGACGCGCATGCCCATGTTCGCGACGACCTGGTACGCGCTCGCCATGTCGATGAGCCGCATCTCGCCGGCGCCGATACCGAACGAGAGTCCGAGACGCGAGCGGTCCCAATCGCGGTTGATGCCGAGCTGGTGGACGGTGTCGATGATCGCGTCGACGCCTACGGTACGGGTGACCTGGAGCGCGGGGAGATTCAGCGACTCGCGCAGCGCCTGACGGATCGTGACCGGTCCGTGCTGCTCCTTGGTCGCATCCTGCGGGCTGTAGTTCTTGCCGCTTCCGTCCGGCATGGTGAACGGGATGTCCCAGAGCTGCGTGGATGCCGTCATACCTGCCTTGAGCATGCCGGTGAGATACGTGAACAGCTTGAACGTCGAGCCCGGCTGACGGTAGGCGATGCCGGCGTGGTCGTAGTCGCCCTGTACCTGCGGCGTGTGCATGTAGTAGTCGTAGCTCCCGACGTACGCGAGGATCTCACCGGTCGTTGGATCCATGGTGATCAGGGCGGCGTTGTTGACGTTGTTGCCCTTGAGCGCGTCGACGTGCTGGCGCACTTCCTTCTCGGCGAGCTGCTGCATGTTCCAGTCGAGCGACGTGTAGACGTCGTAGCCCCCGCGGTACGCCGCCTTTTCACCGAGCACCTGCACGAGCTGCTCGCGAACGCGGAACGTGAACTGGGGCGCGTACAGAGAAGTGGTCACGGGCTTCACGACGATCGGCTCGGTCTTCGCGGCCTCGGCCTCGGCTGCCGTCGCGTACCCGTTGTCGACCATCGCGTCGAGGACGAGCGCGCGGCGCGCCGTCGCGCCCTCCAGATTCTGGCTCGGGTCATAGTCGGAGGGCGCCTGCGGCAGACCGGCGAGGAGCGCCATCTGCGCGAGGGTCAGCTGATTCAGGTCCGTGACGCCGAAGTAGGTGGCCGCCGCCGCCTTCAGGCCGTACGCCTGGTTCCCGTAATAGATCTGGTTGAAGTACATCTCGAGGATCTGCGACTTGCTGAACGTCCGCGCCGCTTCGACGGCGAGGATCGCTTCCTTGATCTTCCGCGTGAACGTCGGGTCGTCGCCGAGGAGGCGGGTCTTGATCAGCTGCTGGGTGATGGTCGAGCCGCCCTGGCTGATGCGGCCGCTCGCGCTGTTGACCTGGATCGCGCGGATGATGCCCGCGACGTCGACGCCGGGGTTGGTCCAGAACGTCTTGTCTTCGATCGCCACGGTCGCGTCCTGCATCAGCTTGGGGACGGCGTCGATCGAGATGAGGTCTCGCCGTTCATCGGACAGGGTGTAGAGGAGGTGCTCGCCGCTCCGGTCGTAGATGTGGGTCGTGAGCGGCACGGGCACCGTGGCGAGGTCGCTGGCGGAGGGCAGGTCCGAAGCGAAGTAGCCGAAGGTCGCAGCCGCGGCGATCCCAACGAAGGCCACGCCGGCGAGCATGACGGCCGCGAGGATGCCCGCGAACGTGCCGACTGGCCGCACCGCGCTGACGCGCCGCGACAGGCGTCCGCCCGCACGGTTCGGAAAGCGGTAGGCACGGTACGCCCGGCCAGGAGTGATCCCCTTGATGGACATCTGGCTGTTTAACGCACCGGATGCACGGTTCGTGCCATTAGCCGAGACAGTGGTCGTCTAGTGGCGCGCAAAGCGCCCATGCAAGCGAGCGCTCACCGCGGCCCAGCCCGCGGGTGGGGGCGCTTCCAGTGCGGCACGGAGCGAGCGCTGTACCTCGCGCGCATCGCCTTCCCATGCCTCGATGATCTGGCGGTCCTCCGGTTTTAGAGAGTTCGCAGGCCCGCGCCGCTCCATCGCCGACTCCGCATCCGACATACGTTCGTAGAGCGCCGCCACCGCCGCTGCCGCGGCGCCGGCGTTCCGCTCGAGGGTCGCGCGATGGCGAGCGAACTCGCCGTTCTCCAGCGTGACCGCCTGCTTCGTCTGATCGAACATCGTGGTGAGCTCGAGATTCGCCGCGAGCTCGCGATCGACGGCATTCACCGCTACCCCCACCCGGCGGCGCTCATCAGGGTCCGGCTTCAGCGGTCGCGCCAGCCATCCGACCGCCGCTGCGGCCGCGGCGATGATCGCGGCGAGAAGATAGGGCACGCTCCCATCGTCGCACGGCCCCGCTGTATGCATTGACAGCGTGCGGTTGATACATTCCATGTACTATGGCTCCGATGCTCAGACCGCGAGACCGAACGCTCGCCACGCCGTACTTCCCCGTCGGTGGCCCGGTGCCGGCGGCGGACCTCGTCGGTCGCGAGACGTACCTAAGAAGGCTGATCGAGCGGCTCGAGGATGGCCAGCACGTCCTCATCTCCGGTCCTCGTCGGATCGGGAAGACGTCGATCATCGTCGAGGCGCTCCGCCGGATCCGCCGGCACGGGGCATATACCGCCTACGTCGACTGCCTCGGCGCGACGGACATCCGCGGGCTCGGCGAGCGTCTCGCGGACGCGATCCTCCAGAACCTCTCAGGAGTCGAGCGCAGCTTCGGGCATGCCAAGGCGATCGCGGCCGGTATGCAGCCGACGGTGAAGGTGAAGTACGAGCATGTCGAGCTCGCGCTCCAGCTCGCGCGCGAGACGAACGCGCAGCGTTTCTTCGAAGGGGCCCTGGACCTCCCGCAGAGTCTCGCCAAGCGGTCGGGAAAGCGGGTCGTGGTCGTGCTCGACGAGTTCCAGGCCGCCGGCCGTCTCGGCCCCCGGGTCTTCGACGTGATGCGCGCCCGCTTCCAGGCGCACCGCGGAGTGAGCTACGCGTTCCTCGGCTCCGAGCAGGGAATCCTCGAGGAGCTCTTCAGCGCGAAGGGCCACGCCTTCTACCGCTTCGCGGTGCCCCTCGATCTCACGGACGCCGGCGGACACCGTTTCGGCATCGATCCCGACGACTGGCTCGAATACCTGCGCACCAAGTTCGCCACGAAGAAGATGACCATCGACGACGCGAGCATCGACCGCCTACTCGACGCGACGGGTGGCCATCCGCAGGACACGATGCAGGTCTGCGCGGCGCTCTATTACCTGATGCGGGACGCGGCGGCGCGAAGCGTGTCCTCGGACTTTCTCGAGGTCGCCTACGAACAGGCGATGCGCGAACTGGAACGGCCGTTCGCGCTGCATTGGACGGAGCTCGGATCGCACAAATATCTGCAGCAAGTCGCGAAGAGGATCGCTCACAAGGCAGTGCTCTACGCGGCCGATGCGGAGGGCGGGGCGGTTCCGCGACCCGAGGTCCTGCGCGCGCTGGCCGCGCTGCAGGAACGCGGTCTCGTCGTCAGGCTCGGGCGCGGACGCTACGACTTCGTCGAGCCCATGTTCGGAGAGTACGTCCGGCGCCTCGACGAAGGACTCGTTGGAGCGGGTACAGTTTCGACGCGATGAGCCGCCGACCACCTCCCGAGCTTCGCTCCGGCACGAAAGTCATCTTCGGACCTGATCGCCGCGTCGGCGAGCTCGTACGCGCGATGCCGAACGGCGAAGAGTGGCTTGTAAAAGACCGATTCGGGAAGTTCTGGGTCGCGACGAATCGACTGGTCCTCGCAGACGAAGAGACCGCGGCGCACTAAGCGCAGCGGTCTCTCACGTTTGCCCTAAGCCGCGCGTCGCGTCAGGCGACTACGCCGCGCCGGCCGCCCATGGCACGCCAGATCAGGAGCACGATGATCGCGCCGATTATCGAGCCGATGATGCCCGATGCGGTCAGGTCGAGGGTCCCGCCAAAGACGAGAGCCGCGAGCGTTCCGCCGACGAACGATCCGACGATGCCCAGGATCATTGTGCCGAGCCAACCCATCGGGTCCGGACCTGGGACAAGAGCGCGCGCGATGAAGCCCGCGATCAGTCCAACGATCAGGAAGACAATGATGCCCATGCAGACACCTCCGTTTTGATTACAGGCCTCGTGTCTGCACCTACCGTGCCGTCCCTGTAGCAGCCGCCCCCCGCGAGTTTTGCAGCGCGCACGCCCATGTTCGCTACCTTGAAGAGACTGTCGACGCCCCCGGCGTCGCGCGGATACGCGGCGACGCCGATGCTGCAACCGATCGTGCGCGTTTCGCCCGCGGCGCGGTACGGCTGCGCGAGAGCGAGAAGCAGGCGCACGGCGACGATCGAGCCGTCCCCGGGGAGGCCCATCGCGGTGAGCACGACGGAGAACTCGTCGCCCGCGGTACGCGCAGCCATATCGCTGCCGCGGATGGATCGCGCGATCCGCTCGCCGACCTGGCGAAGGATCTGATCGCCGGCCACGTCCCCCAGCCGATGGTTGAGACGGGTGAAGCCATCGATGTCGATGCAAAGAAGCCCGACCGGGCGCAGGTCGCGCTTGGCAAGCGCGATGGCTCGCGTGATCTGTCCGAGCGCGAGCCGCCGGTTCGGCAGCCCCGTCACGGCTTCGGTCAGGGCGAGGTTGTCGAGCCGGCGGTTCGCGTCCCGGAGCGAGACCTGGGCGGTGACGTCGGTGAACAGAACGGCCGTGCCTCCGTCGACCTGGATGTGGCGCGCATCGGCCCACTTTCCCTCGCGGATCTCGATGACCCCAGGCGGTAGTGCCGCAAGTCCACGCTGCCCGGCTTCTCCGGGCGTCCACCCGGTGATCGCACGCGCGGACGAGTTCCAACGCACGAGGTTGCCCGAGGTATCGAACACCGCGAGGCCGTCGCGCATGGCATCGGCGAGCTGCGCCTCGAGAGGCAGGGTGTCTGTCGGAACGACGGTCACCCGCTCAGCCTGCGCCCGAACGGTCCGTCTGACGACCGGTCCCTGCGGGGGGTCGTAGGTCACCTTTCGCAGTACCCCCGAGGCGAATCGAACGCCTGTCTACGGCTCCGGAGGCCGTCGCTCTATCCGCTGAGCTACGGGGGCGGGCGAGGGTCAATTCTAGTTCGGTGCAACTGCTAGCGTGACCTGCGAGATATGAGCTCCGGAACGACCGCTCG
>JALYLL010000173.1 GCA_030774255.1 Chloroflexota bacterium
GGTTCACGGTGGAGGGCGACCTTCGCCGCGAGATCGCGCTGAACATCAAGCGCCTGCAGGAGATCGGCAGCTACCGCGGTCTTCGTCACCGGCGCAACTTGCCGGTTCGCGGGCAGCGCACGCGCACGAATGCGCGCACGCGCCGCGGAACGCGCAAGACGGTAGCCGGAAGAAAGAAGGCGGTGTCGAAGACCTAATGGCGCAAGAGCGAAAGCAAGAAAAGCAGGAGCGGCCCGAGAAGGGCGCGGACAAGGCGGTGAAGCCCGAGGCGGAAGCCGCGGCCACGGCCGAGCCGAAACCCCGTCGCCGTCGCGAGAAGCGCGTCGTCCCGCGCGGCGCCGCGCACGTGAAGGCCTCGTTCAACAACACGATCATCTCGCTCACCGACCCCGCAGGGAACGTGATCGCATGGTCATCGGCCGGCGCGGCCGGCTGGAAGGGCTCACGCAAGAGCACGCCCTATGCGGCCCAGGTCGCGGCGGAGACCGCGGCGCGCAAGGCGCTCGATCTCGGCCTGAAGGTGGTCGAAGTGTTCGTGCGCGGCCCCGGGGCGGGACGTGAAGCGGCGATCCGCGCGCTCGAGGCAACAGGTCTCGAGGTGACCGCGATCACCGACGTCACGCCGATCCCTCATAACGGCTGCCGGCCACCGAAGCGGAGGCGCGTCTAATGGCTCGATACACCGGTCCGGTCTGCCGGATCTGCCGCCGCGAAAGCATGAAGCTCTTCCTCAAGGGAGAGAAGTGCTTCACCAAGTGCACGTTCGAGAAGCGCTCGTCGCCGCCGGGCATGCACCAGCAGCGCCGCCGTAAGGTCAGCGACTTCGCGCTCCAGCTCCGCGAGAAGCAGAAGGCGCGTCGCATGTACGGCGTGCTCGAGCGCCAGATGAAGAATACGTTCGACCGCGCCGCCGAAGTGACGGGCGCCACGGGCGAGACGCTCCTCATCAACCTCGAGACGAGGCTCGACAACACCGTCTACCGCTCCGGTTTCGCGAAGTCGCGCTCGCAGGCGCGGCAGCTCGTGACCCACGGCCACATCACCGTGAACGGCCGCGAGACCAAGACGCCGAGCTTCACGGTGAAAGCGGGCGACGCCATCGCCGTCACCGAGAAGAGCCGCGGCTCCAACTACTTCAAGGAAATGACGGCCTGGGCCAAGACGCAGACCCGCCCGGGCTGGCTTGAGGTCGATCCCGACGCGTACACCGCGAAGGTCCTCGCGGCGCCAAGCCGCGATCAGATCGAAGCGCAGGTCAACACCCAGCTCATCGTCGAGCATTACTCGCGCTAGCCCCGCAGGAAGGAACCGAAGCCATGACCCTAGTAGAGCTTGAGTACCCCAAGATCGAGCGAATCGAAGGCGACGAGCGTTACGCGAAATTCGCGTGCGAGCCGCTCCCGCCCGGGTACGGCACGACCCTTGGGAACTCGCTGCGGCGCGTGCTCCTGAGCTCGCTGCCCGGCGCCGCGATCACCGCCGCGCGCGTGCGCGGAGTCGCCCACGAGTTCTCCACGATCCCCGGTGTGAAGGAGGACGTCGTCCAACTCGTCCTCAACCTGAAGCAGATCCGCCTCCGTTCCTTCGCGAGCGAGCCGGTGACGCTCACTCTCGAGAAGGCCGGTCCCGGCGAGGCGACCGCGGCCGACATCATGACCACGAGCGAGATCGAGATCGTCAACCCCGAGGCCAAGATCGCTACGTTGGAGCCCGACTCATCCCTGTGGCTCGAGCTGACGGTCGAGACCGGACGCGGATTCCACTCCGCCGACCGCCGCGAGGGCCTTCCGATCGGTGTGATCCCGATCGATGCCCTGTATAGCCCCGTCAAGAAGGTGAACTTCGGCGTCGAGAGCACCCGCGTCGGCCAGGTCACGAACTACGACCGACTCATCCTCGAGGTCTGGACGGACGGAACGACGACCCCTGACGACGCGGTCGCGCAGGGCTCGCAGATCCTCGTGCAGCAGTTCTCGCTCTTCGCCGGACTCACGCGATCGCAGACCGCGCTCGCGCAGCCCGAGCGGACGAACGGATCGGCACTGCCGGCCGCCATCGCGGACATGCCCATCGAGGACCTCGACCTGCCGCAGCGGGCCTTCAACTCGCTGAAGCGTCACGGCATCACCAAGGTCGGCCAGCTGCTCCAGACACCGGACGACGAGCTCCTGCGCATGCGCAACTTCGGCAAGAAGTCGCTCGACGAGATCAAAGAGCGTCTCGCGGCGCGCGGTCTTATCGAGGCGCCCGTCCGCGACGAGTCGTCGATCGGCATCGACGAGCCTCTCGCCGAGGACGAAACCGACCTCGAGACCGACACGGACGCGACCGAGACGAACGAGAACGAGCCCAACATCACCGACGGCGACGACGGTCAGGAGCGGTAAAGAGTGCTCAAGGTTGAGCGAGGAGCGGCTTTGCCGCGACGAGCGAGTCCATCCTGCCGGAGGCGTGTCTCCGGCGACAGCCGGAGATTGAGCTAGTGCCTCATAAGGTCCACGAGCGCAAGTTCGGGCGTCGCACCGCGGCGAGGCGCGGAATGCTCCGCAACCTGACCCTCTCGGTGCTTCGCTACGAGCGCGTGAAGACGACGGAGGCGAAGGCCAAAGAGGTACGTCGCTTCGTGGACCAGATGATCAACCTCGGCAAGGACGGGTCGCTCGGCGCGCGCCGTAGTGCGCTCGCCTGGCTTCCCGAGCCCGTGATCGTCGAAAAGGTCTTCACCGACCTCGCGGTCCGCTGGCCCGATCGCGGGTCGGGGTACGTCCGGATTACGCATCTCGGTCGCCGCGTCGGCGATTCGGCGCCGCAGATGCTCCTCGAGCTCGTACCAGCGCCCGACAAGCCGACGGCCGAAAAGGCCGATGGCGCGGTGGAGACGAAGCCTCGCCGTAGGCTCGCGCTGCCACGCCGGCGCCCGGCAAAGACGGACGAGTCGAAGGCCGAGACGAACGCCAAGGCCGCGGCGAAGACCACCGCGACCAAGAAGAAGAAGAAGGCGAAGGGAGCAGCGACCTAAACGCCGCACTGGAAGGCGCGCGTGGCATACGACGGCACGAGCTACGCCGGCTTCCAGGTGCAACCGAATGCGCGCACCGTCCAGGGTGAGCTCGAGCGGGCGATCTCAAAGGTGTGCGACGAGGCGGTGAGGGTCACCGGTGCGGGACGGACCGACGCCGGGGTGCACGCGAGCGGACAGGTGATCGACTTCCGGACGGCGAGCGCGCTGGACGGTTCGACGATCGGCCGGGGGGTCAACGCCCTCCTGCCGGAAGACATCGCGGTCTCGGCGCTCGAGCCGGCGGCGGAGGAATTCCACGCCAGGTTCAGTGCGACGGGGCGGACATATGAATATCGGATCCGGCACGGGAGAGAGCGCGATCCGCTCGAGCGGCGCCGCGAGCTCCACATCGCCGGTCCACTCGATGTCGCGGCCATGCGGGACGCGAGCACACGCCTGGTGGGGCGCAGAGATTTCTCGTCGTTCGCGGCGGGACCGGGCGGACTCCGCACGGTGCGGAGCGCGAGGTGGTGCGAGGAAGGGCCTGGTCTCCGTTTCGAGATCACGGCGGACGCGTTCCTTCGTGGGATGGTCCGCGCGATCGTCGGGACGCTGCTCTGGGTCGGGCGTGGGAAGATCGACCCGCTCACCTTCGAGAGGATCGTCGCGGCGAACGATCGGGCGATGGCGGGTCCGAGCGCACCGGCGAACGGGTTGTGTCTCATCGCTGTCGAGTACGGCGAGGCACGAAAGAGAAGAGAGCTTGACGAGGCGGATGAATAAGAAATGAAGACGTATGCAACGAAGCAGAGTGAGATCACGCGGAGCTGGCGCGTCGTCGACGCGGACGGCGCGACTTTGGGCCGCCTCGCGACAGAAGTGGCGGCGATCCTCCGCGGGAAGCACAAGACGATCTTCTCCCCGCATCTCGACACGGGCGATCCGGTCATCGTCGTGAACGCCGCGAAGGTCCGCGTGACCGGCAACAAGCTGAAGGCGAAGAACTACGTGCGGCACTCGGGATACCCCGGAGGCCTGCGGTCGGAGACACTGGAGCAGCTCCTCGCCCGCCGACCCGAGGAGGTCGTCCGCCGCGCGGTGCGCGGCATGCTCCCGCGCAACCGGCTCGGCGAGCAGATGTCGCGCAAGCTTCACGTCTACGCCGGCGCCGAGCATCCGCACGCCGCCCAAAAACCCGAGCCGATGCGTAAGGAGTCCGAATCATGAAGGCGTTGCCATATTTCCAGGGCACCGGGCGTCGCAAGACGTCGATCGCTCGCGTCCGGCTCGTTCCCGGTGAAGGCGCCGTCGTCGTGAACGGAAAACCGCTCGACGACTACTTCGCCCGCGACGGCGCGACCGACCAGGCCCTGCTGCCGTTCACGGTGACGAGCACCATGCGGCGCTTCAACGCGATGATCAAGGTGGAAGGCGGAGGCGTGAGCGGTCAGATCGGTGCGATCGCGCACGGCATCTCGCGCGCGCTCCTCCAGGTGGACCGCGAGCACCTCCCGCTGTTGCGCAAGGCCGGTCTCCTGACGCGCGACCCGCGCGCCAAGGAGCGGAAGAAACCCGGTCTCAAGCGCGCCCGAAAGGCGCCTCAGTTCACGAAGCGCTAGCCCCGAGGCGCGCCCGGAGCGCAAACTAAGGCCATGGCTTCGAAGGACTTCAACTACCAGGTCGCACTTAAAGAAGGTCTCAAGAGCCTCGAGCAGGGTCGCCTGCGACAGGCCGAGCAGAGCTTCAAGTACCTGGTGAACAAGTTCCCGGGCGCCGAGGGCGGCTATCGCGGCCTCGCGAAGGTGCATTTCGAGCAGGAGGACCGTGCGGGATCACTGCGCGTTCTCCGCGAGGGGGCCGCTGCGCTCATCAAATCGGGCGAGCGGTCGGGCGCCATCGGTCTTCTGCGACAGGCCGTCGCGCTGGACCCGCGCGATCTCACAACGCACCGTCGTCTGGCCGCCGCACTTGCGCTCACCGGGGACACCGACGCTTCCGTGCAGGAGTACGCCCGCTTTATTCGCGACCTGCGCGATAGCGGCGAGAGCGAGCGCGCGAAGAGCGAGGTCGTCTGGGCGAAGGGTCAGCTTCGCGGCGTGTCCGGCGTGTCGACGCTCGATGCGATCGCGGACGGCGCTCCATCGAGGCGCGAGGAGGCAGCCGAGGTCGTAGAGCCCGCCGAGGAGACGACGCGCTTCTCCGATCGCGAAGGCGGCACCGCGCTCCGACCGCAGGCGTCCGATCAGTGGTCGACCCCGCGTGTCGAGCCCGTCCGGTCGTTCACGCCACCGCCCGCACCTCCGAGCAGCGGGACGTCCGAGGATCCATGGGCCGCCCCGCCTTCGGTCGCGCCTTCGCGGAGCTACGCCTCCGAACAACCGGTGCGAGAGATAACGCTCGAGAACGATCCCTGGGCATCGGCAGCGGTCCCGACGCCGTCCATCCGCAGCTGGACCTCGGACCATCAGATGGCTGACGACCCCGAGGAGAGGGTCGAGGCCGTCGCAGAGCCAGAGCTTGATGCGGAGCCCGAGGTTGCCGAGGCTGCGGTCGAGGAGCAGGCTGCACCTCCGCCCGAGCCCGTTCCGGACACGTGGATGGCGGCCCCCGAAAATGGCGAACCGAAGGCGGACGTCGACCCCGTCGGGGTCGAAGCGGCCGCAGCGCGCTACATGTCCACGCGGGACCCGCGAGCGGCAGCGATGGCCCTCGAGGCCGCACGGCACTACATCAAAGAGGGCAACGTGGATTCGGCGTCCGACCTGCTCCTCCAGCTGATCGCAGCGGGGATCGCCAATCACGATTCGCAGCGCCTCCTCGTCGATGTCGTCCGCACGCTCGGCAAGCGGGAGGTCGCGAAGACGAAGTGCCGGTTGCTCGCGCGCGCGCTGGTCCTGGACGGAAGAAACGACCTTGCCGCGGAGGTCGAGGCTCTGGCGCTTACTGACTGATGGAAGCCATCCAGAAGTGGGTCACCGATCTTCTGAACGTCGTGACCAAGGGCCAGCCGTTCGGTTGGAACAACGTCCTCGACGTCCTCATCGTCGCCGTCTTCATCTACTACGTGCTGCTTCTCATCCGCGGGACGAGAGCGGTCCAGCTTCTCATCGGTGTCATGGTTCTCGTCCTCATCTACTTCGTCGCGACATCGCTGCACCTCACGCTGACCACGCTCCTGCTCCAAGCCCTCTTCGCCGTCGCCCTCGTCGCGCTCGTCGTGGTCTTTCAGCCCGAGCTGCGACGTGCCCTCGGCCAGATCGGCCAGCTCGGCCCGCTCAACCGGCTTCTCGCACCGGGGAGCGAGGAGGAGCTCGCGGGCATCGTCGACGAGCTGGTCCGAGCCGCCCTCCTCATCAGCGAGGCCAAGCACGGCGCCCTCATCGTTCTCGAACGGACGACGGGGCTTCAGGACTACAGCGAGACGGGCGTTCCGGTGAACGGCAAGCTCACCGCGGAGCTGCTCGCGTCGATCTTCATGACACGTTCGCCGCTGCATGACGGCGCGGTAATCGTCCGCGGCGGTCAGATCCTCGCCGCCGCGTGCCTTCTTCCCCTCGAGGAGAACACCGACCGCGGTGCGCACCGGTACGGGATGCGGCATCGTGCGGCGCTCTCGATCAGCGCGCAGACCGATGCGATCGTGGTCGTCGTGTCGGAGGAGACGCAGGCCATCTCGATCGCCGCGGGTGGCCGCATCATCGGCGCGCTCGACGAGGAGCGGCTGCGGCGTGTCCTCTCATCGCTCCTCCGGAGTCGGGTCCAGCCGCTTCCGTTCCGCAGCAAGGCCTCATAACCGTGGCGCGTGTTCCGGCGCCGGCACGGCCGCTCCTGCGGCGCCGGCGCATGGACCTCGGGCGCGTCGCGACGGCCGACCTTCCGCTGAAGGTCACCGCGGTCCTCATTGCGGTCATCTTCTGGATCGTCACCTTCCTGAGCGCTCCGCCGACCGAGATCGTTCAGGACTACGGCGGTCGAGTCGCAGTCGAGCGGCCCGAGGCGGTTCCCGCCGGCTACGTGCTCCAGGGGCAACTCGGAGATGTCGGCGTCAGGCTTCGGGGCACCCCGGCCGCGCTCGCGAACGTCGTGGCCTCCGACCTTCACGCGATCCTCGACCTGCCCGACGTGCATAACGCCGACCCGCAGGACGTTCCCGTGCGAGTCGTTGTCGCGACGCCGGACGTGAAGGTGGAGAGCCGCTCGCCGGCCACGGTGACCGTGCGGATCGAACCGATCACGTCACGCGACCTCGCGGTGCAGGCGCGGTTCGCGAACACTCCGCCGCCCGGGACGTTCGCGGGAGATCCGGCGATCACGCCCAGCCAGGTCCGCGTCAGCGGCGCCGCGAGTCAGGTCGCGCGAATCGCGGCGCTCTACGCGACGGTCGGCTTCGGCGACGCGGTGACCGATCTCGTGCAGAGCGTCCAGCCGAGGGCCGTCGATGCATCGGGCGCGACGATCGACGGACTCACCGTGGATCCCGCGGTCGTTCAGCTCACCGTGCCCGTCCTTCCGACTGCGACGACGCGGACGGTCCCGGTCGTCCCCGCGATGCGCGGCGCGGTCGCGCCCGGCTACTGGATCACGCGCGTGACGAGCGACCCGACGGTCGTCACGGTCCGCGGAGAGAGTGCCGCACTGAGCGCGATCGATCAGGTCACCACCGCACCAATCGATGTGAGCGGGCTCAGCGCGGACAGGACATTCCAGGTCGCGCTGTTGCTGCCGGCCGAGAGCACCTCACTCGTCAAGGCCGCACAGGCGACCGTTACGGTCTCGGTTGCGCCGCTCACCGGAAGCCGTTCATTCCCCGTCACGGCGGTGCAGATCACGGGTCTGGGTAGCGGTTTCGTCGCGGAGTTCGATCCGCCCACCATCAGCATCGTCGTTGCGGGCCCGGTACCGGCACTCTCGGGGATCACGCCGGGTCAGGTCACCGCGACGGTCGACGCGACGGGCAAGGGAGCGGGCACATACCAGGTGGATGTGGTCGTCCGGACGCCCGCAGGGACCACGGCCCAAAGCGTGCAACCGACCCGAGTCACGCTCACGATACGAGCGAGGTAATTGGGAATCGCTTGACCAGGCTCTTCGGCACGGATGGCATTCGCGGCGTCGCGAATCTCGACCTCACTCCGGAGCTCGCGCTCCGGCTCGGTCGGGCGGCCGGCCACGTCCTCGGCGGACCGGGGCACTCGGTGGTGATCGGCCGCGACACGCGCCGAAGTGGCCGCATGCTCGAGAGCGCGCTCGCCGCCGGGCTGTGCTCGGTCGGCATGGAGGTGCGCCTGGTCGGGCACGTTCCGACACCCGGGCTCGCCTTTCTCGCGAAGACCGATCGGTTCGTCGCTGGAGCGGTGATCAGCGCTTCGCATAACCCGGCGCCCGACAACGGCATCAAGTTCTTCGATCACCGTGCGCAGAAGCTCGCCGACAGCGTCGAGGACCGGATCGAGGCGCTCATGACGGGGGATGACACGCTTCCCCGGCCGACCGAGGGCGGGATCGGCCTCGTCGGCGATTCACGCGAACTGGTCAAGGAATACGAGGCCTTCCTCGTCTCGAAGGCGCCGCGTCTCGATGGCATGCGCATCGCGCTCGACTGCGCGAACGGCGCGACGTATCGCGTCGCGCCCGCCGTGTTCGCGCAAACGGGCGCGGAGGTCCTCTCGTATTTCGACAAGCCCGACGGCCAGAACATCAACGACGGCTCGGGCGCGACCGCACCGGAGGCACTGCAGCGTCTCGTCGTCGACAACAAGGCCGACGCCGGTTTTGCCTTTGATGGCGACGGCGATCGCGTGATCGTCGTCGACGAACGCGGACGGGCACACAACGGCGACTTCGTCCTGGCGCTCGTGGCGCGCCATTTCATACGACACGGCAAGCTGAACCCGAAGATCGTGGTCGGCACAGTCATGACGAACGGTGGGCTCGAGCACATGCTCGCTCGTGACGGTGTTCGGCTCGAGCGTACGCAGGTCGGCGATCGCTACGTCTGGGAAGCCATGGAGCGGCTCGGGGCTCAGTTCGGCGGCGAATCGTCGGGACACGTGATCTTCCGGGAGTACTCGACGACCGGTGACGGCATCCTCACCGCGCTCGAGGTCTTGCATCTCATGCGCGCCGAAGGGCGAACGCTCGCGGAGCTTGCCGACGAAATGAAGTTCTGGCCGCAGGTGACACGCAATGTGAAGGCCGCGCGCCGCCGTGAGTGGCAAGAGAACGACGCCTTCCGAGCTGCGAAGCAGAGCGCCGAAGCCACGCTCGGATCGACGGGCCGCCTCCTGGTCCGGCCGTCCGGGACCGAGCCGGTCCTCCGGATCACGGTCGAGGCACAGAACTCCGCGGTCGCGTCCAGCACCGCGGAGATGCTGGCGCGTGTCGCCGAGAAGGAGCTCGTCTAGGTGAAAACGAGCGAGGAGCGGGTCGCTGCGCGCCCAGGGGCCCCTGCCCCTGTCCGCGACGAGCGAGTCAACCCGCCGGGGCGTGTCTCCCGGCGAAGCCGGAGATTGGGCTGATGTGTGGGATCGTCGGCTACGTCGGGCCGCGCGAGGCGCTGCCCCTTCTCATGGCAGGCCTCCGGCGTCTCGAGTACCGCGGCTACGACTCGGCGGGCGTCGCGGTCCAAGAAAACGGGACGCTCGAGGTCCTGCGCGCCGAAGGCAAGCTCGACAACCTCGCCGCGATCGTGATGACCCATCCAGCACCGGGCCACACCGGGATCGGACACACGCGCTGGGCGACCCACGGGCGGCCGAACGAGCAGAACGCTCACCCTCACGTCGACTGCGGTGGCGTGACCGCGGTGATCCACAACGGGATCATCGAGAACTTCGAAGAGCTCAAAGCCCCCCTCGTCGCCAAAGGCCATCGGTTCACGAGCGAGACCGACACCGAGGTCGCGGTGCATCTTCTCGAAGAGGAGCTCGCGAAGGGCCAAACGCTCGACGAGGCGGCGCTCGCGGTGCTCCCTCGGCTCGAAGGAGCGGCGGCGCTCGCGTTCATCTCCGCGAAGGATCCCGGGAAGATCGTCGCCGCGCGGATCTCGAATGCCGGCGGGGTCCTGATCGGGTACGGCGAGGGCGAGAACTTCCTCGCCTCGGACGCGCCCGCGCTCCTCGAACACACGCGCAAGGTCAGTTTCCTCGATCACGGCGAGGTCGCCATCATCACGAAGGATTCGGTGAGCTTCCGCACGATCACCGGCGAGAAGATCGACAAGAAGATCGAGACCATCACCTGGGATCCGATCGCGGCCGCGAAGTCCGGCTACAAGCACTTTCTCCTCAAGGAGATCAACGAACAGCCGCGCGCGATCTCGGACACGCTGCTCGGTCGCGTCGAGCGCTCGAGCGGGCGTGTCGTCTTCGACGACAACCTGAAGATGGACGACGCCTTCGTGCGCGGGATACCCCGCATCAGCTTCGTCGCCTGCGGGACCGCCTCGTACGCGGCCCTCGTCGGCAAATACCTGATCGAGCGGCTGGCGCGCATTCCCTGCGACGTCGAGATCGCGAGCGAGTATCGCTACCGGCAGCCCGCTGTCACGAAGGGCCAGCTCGTCGTCGCCGTGACGCAGTCCGGAGAGACGGTCGACACCCTTGCGGCGATGGAGGAGGCGAAGAAGCAAGGCGCGCGGCTCCTTTCGGTTGTGAACGTCCTGGGCAGCCAGGCCAGTCGCGTCTCCGACGACGTGATCTACCTCCACGCGGGACCAGAGATCAGCGTCGCGTCGACGAAGGCATACGCGGCGATGCTCGTCGACCTCTACCTCTTCGCGATCTTCCTCGCGCAACGGCGCGGGACCATCGATCCGGAGCGGTCGCGCAAGCTGCTCGCCGAGGCATTCCACCTGCCGACGCTCGTGGACGCCGTGCTCCAGGAGGAGCCGAAGGTCCGCGCGCTCGCGTACCGGTACCACGCGGCACGCAACTTCCTCTTCCTCGGCCGCGGGGTGAATTACCCGACCGCGCTCGAGGGGGCGCTCAAGCTGAAGGAGCTTTCGTACATCCACGCCGAGGGCACCGCAGCCGGCGAGATGAAGCACGGGACGAACGCGCTGATCGACGAGGACCTGCCGGTCGTCGCGATCGCTCTCAAAGACTCCGTCTACAAGAAGATGCGCAGCAACATGGAGGAAGTGCGCGCCCGCGCCGGCGTCGTGATCGCCGTTGCGACCGATGGCGACGAAGAGATCACCGGCAAAGCCGATGAGATCATTCGAATCCCAGCCGTCGAAGAGCTGCTCTCACCCGTCTTAGCGGTGGTACCTCTGCAACTCCTCGCATATCACATAGCCGACCGACGAGGGAACGACGTGGACCAACCGCGCAACCTCGCGAAAGCCGTGACCGTCGAGTGAAGCGCGCTCCTGTCGCACGGCGGGTCCTGTCCCGGGGTCGGAGCCGCGCGCTCGCCTACCGGTCCGCTACGCACGCGTGCGATCGGATGCTTTGTGACGCGGCCGGTCAACGGCTCGCGCGCAACCCGCTCCCCCGTGCCACCCGCCGTGCGGCGCTCTGCGGATTCCT
>JALYLL010000174.1 GCA_030774255.1 Chloroflexota bacterium
GCGGCTCGACTTCCGTTGCGAGAGGCTTTGGACCCCGCCGCTCCGCACACCGTCTCGATGATGAGACGAGTCGTCACGTACGGGTCTGCGTTCGCGTTCGGTCGACGATCCTCGATGTAGCCCTTGCGATCCACCGCGACCTGCCACGGGATACGGACCGAGGCGCCGCGGTCGCTGACGCCGTAGCGGAACTCCTTGTACGAGCACGTCTCGTGGAGACCGGTGAGCCGCTCCTCGATGCCGAAACCGTAGTTCGCGATGTGCAAGTCGTGCCGCGTGCTGAGCGCTTCCGCCGCCGCCACGCAGGCGTCGTAGTTCTCGCGCATGTCGTTCGTCGAGAAGTTCGTGTGCGCTCCGGCGCCGTTCCAGTCGCCGCGGACGGGCTTCGGGTAGAGCGTCGCGCTCACGCCGTAGTCCTCCCCCACGCGGTAGAGGAGCCAGCGCGCGACCCACAGCTGGTCGCCGATTTCCGGTGCGTTCAGCGGGCCAACCTGGAACTCCCACTGCCCGGGCATGACCTCCGCGTTGATCCCGGAGATCTTCAGACCGGCTTTGAGACAAGCGTCCAAATGGGCTTCGACCACGTCCCGGCCGAACACCTCGTCGGCGCCTACGCCGCAGTAATACCCGCCCTGCGGCGCCGGAAAACCGACGTCCGGAAAACCGAGTGGCCGCGAGCCTTCGAAGAACGTGTATTCCTGCTCGATGCCGAACCACGTGTCGAAGCTCTTGAACCGCTCCGCCATATCGGCGTTCGCGCGGCGCATGTTCGTCTTGTGCGGCTCGCCGTTGACGAGCATGACCTCGCAGAGAACGAGCTTGTCGTCTCCGCCGCGGATCGGGTCCGGGCACACGAACACAGGCTGCAGAACGCAATCAGATTTGTCGCCTGTCGCCTGCTGGGTGCTTGAACCGTCGAAGCCCCAGATCGGCGGCTTCTCGCCGTCCGGAACGATTTTGGTCTTCGAACGCACCTTCTGCGTCGGCTGGGTGCCGTCGATCCAGATGTATTCAGCCCTGTAAACGCCCATGCACATTCCCTCACCTGCGGATATCGGGACGCGTGTGGACGACTGTACCGGTCAGGCCAGTTGCCCGAAGGTGCTGATTTGGTTGTGAAACGGAAAGGCCGGCTCGTCGGAGCCGGCCCTTCCGATCAAATGCCGTCAGGGCAGGCTGTAGGCCCTGAAATCCTGATGTGTCTCGCCGTCGAAAGCGCAGCGGACGACCTGCTCCCCCGTCCCTGCAACGGAGTCCAGCGGATAGTCCCACCTGACGACGCCCGACGCGTCGGCCGAGTTGGCCAACCAGAGGTTATCCGCCTGCGAGTAGGTCTGGTTGGGTAGATATGCCCAGGCGATGCATGTGGCCCCGGGCTTTGTGCGCGCCACGAGCGCCCCGTTCGTCGATTGAGTGATCTGCACCGAGAACGTCGGCGCTGAAGTGGTGAATGTCGCGGTGCGAGTCACGCCTCCTGCGGCCACCGTCACGGTGGTCAAACCGGCGTTCGCCGAGGAGACCGTGACGTCCCAGCTTCCGTCGGAGGCTATCGGCTCGTCCGTGACCGTTTGGTTGGTCGTGGTGCTGCCGGTTCGCTGGATCGTGAGTGCGACCGGGCTTGCGCCGGCGGGGAAGCCATACATGCGGCAACGAACGCCGGACCCGGCACCCGCTGCCGCCGGAGTGCAGTTCGACGCCCCGAACGCCGCGGTCGGCGCCGGAGTCATCGCTTCGTACGCCATGGCAGAGTCTCCGCCGCGTTCGTTGGTTTCGAGCACGACGGCTCCGACACCGCCCGAACTCGATTCGATCACGACCGCGTACTGCGTGTTATCGGCAAGCTGGGGAAACGAGCGCGGGTCGATTTTGTAGCCGCTCCTGCGCAGGAGCAGCCCGAAGACCGGCTTCTGCGTGTACACGAGCACTCCGTCGGACATGCGATACCAGCGCACCGTCGCGACGAATGCGCCTTGCGACTGCAGGACGAACGGGGTCGTCCAGCCGGTCGGACCGCCAAGCGTCTTCGTAATGTTCGGGAGATAGATTCGCGTCGCCCACTCGGTGTTTCCGGTGTAGGCCATGACGTTCGATGCGCCGAGGATCTCCACGAGCAGAGCGAACTGGCCGCCTTGGACGACGACGGTCCTTTCCGCTTCCAGTCCCGGCGCTGAGGAGGCATCGTATTCCCACACCGCACCGGGCTGGAGCGCTGCCGGACCGTCGATGGTCACGGACGACCAGCTGCCGAGCGGATACAGGTACATGATCGGATGCGCGGCGGTCGTCCCCTGGTTCTGCACCAGGATCCGGCTGCGTTGGTTGACGTTCGTCGCGACGTACGGGCCGAACGCAGTCACTTCGCTGCTCGCGAGGACGCCGTCGTAGCTGTAGGAGCGTGAGCCGCGCGGAGATTCGGAGTGGCAATTCACCACAACGCCGATAGGCTGCGTCGACGTCATGACGACCGAATATTCGGTTCCTGCGGTGAGCGACGTCTCGAACCGCGGGTCGATGAACTTGGAACCTCGGGGCGGGACCGCGCGGGTGAGCTGTGCCGTCTTCGTTCCGTCGAAGCTCTTGAAGTCAGCGACGACCGCAGCGAAAGACGTGCCGAGGTTCTGCGTGATGACGGTGCAGTACCAGCCGAGGGCGACCGCCGCGACGCGCGGCAGATACAGCTTTGTTGACCCCGACGTCAGGCCGTCGTAGGACAGCGCCTCCTGGCGCAGCGGGTCCGCTTCGTGTTGGTGTTCGTTGACGACGGCAACGATCTGCGAACCGAACGACTTGATGACGACGGAGTACTGACCGTCGGGGGCGAGCTCCTCGTCGTGGTTCGGACTGTCGAAGACCGACGTGCCGGGGGCGAGAGCGGTGACCGTCCTCGTCCTCACCAGTCCGCCGTCGGCGAAGCGGTAGAACTCAAAGGTCACATCGGTCGCCGCTGCGCCGACGTTCTGGACGATGAACGGAGTGTTCCAGCCGTCGGCGCCGCCGAGCATCTTCACGATGTTCGGCAGGTAGATGGTCGTGGTCGGCTGCAGCTCGACCGCTGCGGCCTCGGGGCCGCCAGGTGCCAGTGTCAGGACCGCGAGCAACATGCCAACGATGGTCGCGTGAGCCCACATTCGCTTGGTCACTTCTTCCCTCCTGAGTTTTCGCTCGGACGTGCGAGCACGTTCTGTCGGATCTCCTCCAGAAGCTCATCGCCCCTGGCGTTGGCGAGCGCGTGTTCGACGTCGAGCACACGCGCCTCGACGCCCTCGCTCGCGATCTCGTAGCGTCCAGACGCGCGGGCGATCCGCCGGTCGATGCGATCGCGAATCTCCTGAAGGCTCGGGACATCGGTCGCCGGCGCGAACGTTCCGATCCGCTGCAATGCGGTGGCGACGCGCTCCTGCATCTTCGCGGCTTCAAGCTCCGTGAGGAGCTTCGATCGTTCCGCGAGCTGCCTCTGTACGAGGTAGGCGTTGTGCTCGACCGCGCCCTTCGCTGCCTTGGCCGCCGCCGCGGCGCGCTCGTGCAGCTCGTGCAGGTCGGCGGCGGACGATTCCACGGTCGCGAGCTGCATCGCGAAGAGCCGGGCCGTGCGCTCGTGCGCGCCGGCCTTCTCCGTGTCGCCCTTGGTCCTCGCGTCCTCGGCCAGGACGAGCGCCTGGCTTGCCGATGCGCGGAGCCGTTCGAGATTGGTGACCGTGCGCGCGAGCTTGAGCTGCAGCTCGCGCTGATTGCCGATGACCGCGGCGGCCTGATCGCTGAGTGCGGCGTGCTGCCGCTTGGCGTCCTCGATCGCCTGCTCGATCTGGACTCGCGGATCCGCGAGCGTGTCGAGCGTCCCGGAGAGAAACGCGACGGCGTAGTGCCAGGTGCGCGTGATGAGACGGAACATTTCCTTCACCTTCCTATTTCGGTTCTTTCGCTGAGTGCGTGTCGACCCAGGTCCTCTGTCTCGACGAGTGCGGCCCGGAGCGTGTCGAGCTCCGCGGCGAGCTCGTCCACCTGCGGTGCCGCGGCGCTCGATCCGAATTCGCTGAGCGCGACGATCTCGGCTACACGCGCCACGAGACCTTCGAGTCCAAGTGCCGCGGCCTCGATGCGTCCGATCAGCTCGCGCTGGGTCGCCGCGAGGCGCTCCCCCGCCTCGAGACGCGCGCTGATGGAGCGGAGCGCGTACTCGTTCTGCTGGCGGGCCGGACCTTCGCCCAGCACGCTGAGCTGAAGACGGAGCGACGCGTCGGTCCGTCGGAGCTCCGCGAGATCGGTGCTCCCCGCGAGGCGCGACACCAGGCCCGACTGGTACGCGAGGCGGCGCAGGATGACGACGGCGTCGGTGGCCTGCTTCGCGATCACTGTGCACCGGTATGCGATCGCACTGGATCCGGCGCTCGCCCGCAGCCGGCGGATCGCGGCGACCGCCGCCTCCGCCCGAAAAACCCACAACGCCTCCGGCGTCCCCGGAATCGGACGCGGCGTGCGTCGGTATGAGAGCGCCACCTCGAGCAGACCGCGGACGAAGCACACAAGAACCGCTGTGAGAATGGCGAGCGGCAGCGGCGCGCCGAGGAAGAGGTATGCGGCTCCGACCGCCAGCGCGAGAGCAAGCGTCGCTCGATCGGGAACGAACATCTTTGCGTTCATCAGAAGTTCGACACGACCTCCTTGAACACTCGTCCGATGGACGATTGATCCGACGCGTCGTATGACGCGGCACGGGTCGCCTCCGCGATTCGCTGCAGCACCTTCTTGTCGAAGTCGCCGCCGTATCCGATGGTGAAGACGCGGATGCCGTTCTCGCGCGTATCCGGGTCGAGCCTTCGCACGAGCCCCTCGAGGTCGCTGTTTGCGTCCGAGTTCTGCCCGTCGGTCAGTAGCATCACCGCGTTGATCCGGTGCGGGTCGGCCACCGCCGAGAGCGCGCGCACCGCATCGAGCGTCGTCGTGTAAAGCGCCGTTCCGCCGCCTGCGGAGAGACCAGCCAGCCGCGCGCGAAGCAGCGTCTTCTGCGCTCCGAGCGGCGCGATGGGCACGATCTCCTGGTGACCGTTGGAGAAGGTCCAGACGCCGACGTCGTCGTCGTCCGCGAAAAGGTCGAGCGCGTCGATCGAGGCGCGCTTCATCAGGTCGAGCTTCGCGCCGCTCATAGAGCCTGAGACGTCGAGGACCATCAGCACACGCGCGCGCTTGCGCACGTCCTTCCAGGACGACTGCACCGCGGCGAGCGCCTCGGATGAGGGCGCATGGATGACCTTTCCCGCGGCTCCCTCCGGCAGAAAGCTCGGGTCGGAGGCGAGCATCGCCCCGGCTCGGCCGTCGTGATCGCGGAAGCCGAGCTCCTGCAGGCGGGCCTGGCGGTCCGGGTGCTCGAGGTACGCGAGGAAGAGCGCCGCTGCGCGGCGCTTCGTGTCGTCGACCCACGATGCACGCAGCACGACGTACGGGTGGTCGGCCACGAGGGTGCCCTCGCGCGGATAGATCGCGACGAGCGGCACCTCGGGTCGGGCCTGGTCGTAATCGAAGATCTGCTTCTCTTCAACCGCGATCGCCGAGACGTAGCCGAGCGCGTTCCCACTGTCGGCGGCTGTCTTCAGGTTCGCGAGGAAGGTCGACGCGGTGCTCCCGTAGTGCTCCACCGAGGCTTCGATGCCCTTGACGAAGGCGACGACGTCGGTCCTTCGCACGTCATCGACGGTGAGATCGGCAGAGAGCCCGGTCGCCGCGTAGTACGTCCCGACGAGCGCGTGGAGACCCGAGGTGGAGACGGTCGGGTCGGTCTTTCCGAGTCGGAACCGTCCCCACTGGGGGTGGCCGTAGCGCGCCCAGCCCTGCGGGTCCTGCGCGAGCGCCAGGATGTCGTGCCATCCGATCTCGGTCGTCGGCCAGCCCATCGCTTCGGCCATCGGGCGAGGCATCGCGATCACGAGAGGCGACTGCATGAGGCTCGGCAGCGAGCTCGGGATGAGATCGGAGCGATCCGCGCCGACGCGGTGCTCGCGGAGGAGGTTCACCCAGGTCGTCGCCGCGGGCGACCAGACGTCGGGACGGGCTCCGTCCCGGGCCTCGTCCCAGCCCTGGGCGAGTGCCGCCTCGGCGTCACCGGAGGCCTTCCGTACGACCTTGACGTCGATGCAGCGGTCATCGACGGTCGCGCCGGTGCGCACGAAGTCCGCGGCCATGTCCCCGATCGGCCCCGACTTCTCGTTCGAGGCGATCACGACGAGCTGGACCGGCTTCGCGCACAACGGAGCGGGCGGGGCAGGGCGCTGCCCGACGATGTAGGCGCCGACAAGAACGACGGCTCCGATCGCGGTGATCCAGGTCCCCAGCCGGCTCTTACGCTCCACTTCCTTACCTCCGATCGCCGCTTGGCGGCTTTCGGACGACAAGGTGCGCCCGGAGGGGAGGCGAAAACCTCCGGGAAAGGGCCTAGGCGGTACTCACCGGGTGCTCAAAAGCGCGCTTTGTCAGGATTTGCGCGGAGGGGCCGAATTCCGCTCGGTGACCCAAGCGGCGATCTGCGCGCGGTGATGCACGTTGAGCTTGTTCATGATGTTCGCCACGTGGTTGTCGATCGTCCGTTCTGACAGGACCAGGCGCTCGGCGATCTCTTTGTTCGTCGAATCGCGAATCAGGACCGCGACATCGGCCTCGCGCTGAGTCAAAGGAGCGAACCACTTCCCCTCCGGCACCGCGACCCGAATCACGGAGGAAGGCGCCGGGATTGGATGCCGAAGCACGATCCCGGCACCGATACGTGCCACGAGAACGGCGACGGTCGCGGCCGTGATCGCAAGAAGATCGTGACCAAGCCACAGCGCGGCGAGCGCCGTCGCTGCGGCGAACGCAACGGCGACCGGGTCCCGAAGCTCAGCAAGCGCGCGCATCAGAAGTTCGAGACCACGGCTATGAGGATCTTGTCCATCGCCCTCTTGTCTCTGTCCGAGTAGGCGCCACCTCGAGCTTGCAGCGCGATGTCTTCCAGCGTCGTGAGATCGGCCTTGCTGCCGAAGCCCACGGTGAAGACGCGAACGAACGCGTCGTTCGGCTGCGCGCGCAGCGTGCGCTTCAACCCGTTCAAATCGTTGTTCGTCGGATCGTCGTTGCCGCCGTCTGTCAGGACGACGACCGCATTGATCCGGGTCGGCTCGTAGCGCGCGCGCATCGAGGCGACGGCCGCCTCGAGCGTCGCATAAAGCGCCTTTCCCTTGGCCTGAGGTTGAAGGCCCTCGATTTCGTGCCGGAGCAAAGCCTTTTGCTCGGCTATCGGCGCAGGCGCGAGGATCTCTCGGTACGCCGGATCCGCACCGGACGCGCTCGAGAATGCCCACAGTCCGACCTTGTCATCGGGTGCGAAGCCATCGAGGGCGGTGGAGGCAGCTGCTTTGGCCACGTCGAGCTTGCTCTTTGAGGTGTCCGGCGCGCGGTCGGCCATCGAGGCACCGACGTCGAGCACGAGCAGCACCCGCCCCGGCTTGCGAATGGTCGTCCACGCCGCCTGCACCTGGCTGACGACTCCGGGTACCGGTGCCGGATAGACGGAGCTGGGCTTTGTCGGGTCCAGATAGTTCGCCCTGGTTATCTCGGGCCCGGGATCGCCGTTATAGCCGCGAAACCCCGCTCTCTGGAATCGATCCTGCGCCTCCTTGCCTTGGAGATATTCGAGGAAGCCATCGGCCGCGCGGCGTTTTTGGTCGTCGGTCGTCAGCACGACATAGGGATGGTCCGCGAAGAGCGTCCCTTCGCGTGGATAGATCGCCACGAGCGGAACGCTCGGCACGACACTCCGCGGCTCCGGCACCAAAGACCCAGGATTACCGCGGTTGTAGTCGAAGATCTGCTTCTCCTCGACCGCGATCGCCGATACGCATTGCTCGGCCAAGCCCCGATCGTCACAGGCCTGAAGATCCTTCATAAAGGTCGAGACCGCATCGCCGTAATGGACCACGGAGTTCTCCACCGCGCGCATGAACCCGAGGGTGCGCGCGTCGGGAGCGGAACCATCGTTCTTGCCTCCGCCCGCGTAGTGGGTCGCGATCAATGCGTGAAGCCCAGACGTCGACACGAGCGGGCTTGTCTTCCCGAGCTTGAAGCGTCCCCACTCGGAATGGTTGTAGCGCGTCCAGCCGTCGGGATCCTGCGCAAGAGCGAAGATGTCCGCCCATCCGATCTCCGCGTTTGGCCAGCCGAGCGCCTCGGCCATGCGCAAGGGCATCCCGATGACGAGCGGCGATTGCACGATCCTCGGGGGCGTCGCCGGCCCGATCTTCGTGAGGCCGTCCGCGGCGCGATGGAAATCGAGCAGCTTCACCCAGGTGCTCGCCGCAGGTGACCACACATCGGGCGCAGGGGCACCGTCGGACGATTCATCCCAGCCAAGTCTGAGCGCGGTTTCCGCTTCGCCGGATGCGACTCGGTAGACCTTCACGTCGACGCATCGGCCGTTCACCACTGGGCGTCCCGTTTCGTATTCGTCAGACAGCAGCGCGACGAGCCCGAACTTCTCCTGCGAGGCCGCGACGACGACGGGAATGCAAAACCTTGACGGCGGAAGGAGTGCGAGCGCCACCACCGCGACGATCGCAGAGGCGCCGGTCGCAAGTCGCGCCAGTGTCTTGGGCCCCCGCCACATAACTTGCTTCCCTATCCCCGCGCGGGAGTGTACGAAGTAAACGAAAGCTCGCGGTGGTATTCACCGTTACATGTAGGAGCTACGCGGGCCTGGTCACCATCCGCATCGGGACCATTGAGGTTCTCCCTGCGTTCGCCGTTACGAGCGAGCTTGGAACGCCGAACGTCGGCGGCTCAGCGAAATGGACGATGAGCTCGTAACCGCTCAGATCGCTCAGCTGTTGAATCTCGATCGCGTGTGCCCCCATCGCCGCAAGGCGGTCCTGGTGAGCCTTGCGTGCGGCCTCGGCTTCTTCGAAAGTCGCCATTCCTTCATCAGTACCGTCTCCCGCCGGTTCCGGTTCCGGGCGAGGTCGCTGTGGACGGAAGCGCTCCGGACCCTGTCGGAGGGTTCTGGCTGCCAGCCACCGCGGTCGGCGAAGGTGATGAGCCTGGCGGGGAGGACTGGGCCAGAGTCGCGACGGACGTTGGGGTCGCGCCCGGCTGCGTAGCGGGCACGGATAGCGACGGCGAGGCCGACGCTGTGGGCGAGGACGTTGACGCGGCCGTCGTCGCTGCTGGCCCGCTCTGGGTCACTGCGGCCGAGGGGTTCGCCGCGCTCGGAGAGGGGCTCGAGCTGGCCTGACTTGCGGTAGGCCTGAGCGCTATCGACCCCGTCGATGACGCGGCGAACACTGCCGCGCCGAGCGCGGCGAGGCCGAGGATGGCGACGAGCGGGACGAGCGCGATCCGCCGGCCGAGAGGTCGAAGGGTCAGGCAATTGGGGCAGAAGCCGGAAACCGGGGTGAAGTAGTAGCCACAGTTCCGGCACCGGACCGGCCGACGCTCCCGTGCCATGGCTTGCCTGGCTGCATTCTCCATGCGCGACCGGTTTTAGCGTCGGCCGGCAGCTTTACGCTCGGCTTCCCGTGCCACCCAAGCGGCTTCGCCGGGCAGGCCGAGGGCTTCGCGCTTGGGCGCCGGCAGGTACTTCGCCCCCTCGAGCAGTGACAGCCGAGACACACCGTCGCGGTGCTTTCGGAGGAACGCATACGTCAGCTCGGGCCGCTTCTTCGACACATCGCGCAGCACCCAGCCGATCGCCTTGCGGATGAAGAACTCGCGCTCGTCGAGCATCGAGGCGGCCAGTCGCGACCAGAGCGCGAAGTCGCCGCCGCCGGCGCGAAGCGCGTCGTGTTCCGCGAGGAGCGCTGTTCGTCGCACCCAGAAATTCGTGTCCTTCACCCACATCGCGAGGCGCTTTCGCGCGCGCGGATCGCGGGCGATGATGTCGCCGATGACTTTGGGCGCGATCCAATCGACGTACGCCCAGCTCTTCGACTTGCGGACGATCGCGACGAGCCACGGCAGGTCTCGACCGTCCAGCGTCTCGCGCTCGCGCTCGAGGACGCCGATCGCCGCGGCGCGGAGCTCATGCACGTCGGTCGCGTACAGCGTCTCCGCGACCCTGCGTAAGTCGGCGCGCGTCA
>JALYLL010000175.1 GCA_030774255.1 Chloroflexota bacterium
AGCTCACGCACGACGACCGTTTTCATCGCTACTTTCTGTCACTCGGAAAGAGCTAATGCCCGCGAGAGCGGCGACACCGCTCGACCTGCGCCGGGTCTCTGCCCTCCTCGCGAGTTCCCTGCGCGAACCGAGCGGGATCATGGCCTCGGCGCTCCCCGTTCCGCTCGCTGCGGGCGCGGTATCGAGCTGGATGCGCCTGCTGCCGGGTCTGGTCGGCATGCACGGACGTCTCCGCGTCTTCCTCGAGGAATACCGCGGACAGCTGCGTTCGAGTGCGCTTGTCTACGACGGGAATCGTCCGGAGTGGGTCGTCCTAATGCTTGCGGCGCTTCAGCAACCGGGCGGGGCCGACAGCGCGTTTCGCCTTCTGTCAGGTATTAGCGGAGCTGCCGCACGGGCGGGGATGCACCGTATCTTCGCCGCGGTGCCGGACGAGGCGCTCGCGCGCGAAACCTTCTTTCAGGCCGGGTTCTATTCGTATACACGCGAGACGTGGTTCGTCGCCGCGCGAACCGCCGTCATGGCGCCGGTGCCGCGGCTCTCCGCACGCGAGGCGACCGGACGCGACGCGCACGACCTCTACCGTTTCTACGCGATGACGACGCCGCACGCGGTCCAGCGCGCGGAGCAGCTCTCCTTCTCCGACTTCGATGTGAGCCGCCGTGGCGGTGCGTATGACCCGCCCCATCTCGTCGGGGGCAATCCGCTCGCCATGCGCCGGCAATCCGCGCTCATCGAGGGTGAAGAGTCGCGTCCGCGCGCCTTCGCGCTTTCGTTCAGCGGCCTCGAGCGCCACCCGCACGTCTGCAAGGTGCGGACGGCCGATGGGGACGTCGACCTCGCGCGCGAGCTGCTTAGGGCGACCGCCCGGGCGCTTCCCGCCGGAAAGCCGGTGACCTCGCCGGTGCGGTCGTACGAGGAACACGTCGGTCGCGCATTGCTCGCCGAGGGTTTCCGCGAGTTCGCCACCTCGATGCTGTTCACGAAGGAGCTCGCCGAACGAGTCGAGGAGCGTGTGTTCGCCCCGGCGGTCGTGCGCTGAACGAGCCGAAGGTCCTGCCAACGCGCGACGGCTACGACCGCTGGGCCGCGACGTACGACGCGATGGGCAACTGGCTGCTGGAGCTGGAGGAGCCCGAGGTCGACCGTGCGCTCGGTGACATCAAGGACCTCGATGTGCTCGATGTCGGCGCGGGCACGGGCCGTCACGCGATCCGTCTCGCCGAGAGGGGCGCACGCGTAACGGCGGTCGACTTCTCCGAGGAAATGCTGGCGAAGGCACGCGACAAGCCGGGTGCGGCCCCCGTCCGTTGGCTGGTGCACGACGTCGCCCATCCTCTGCCCTTCGGGACGAACTCGTTCGATCGTGTGCTCTCCGCCCTTGTGCTCGAGCACATCCCGATCGATCAGCTTGCTGCTTTCTTTCGCGAACTCGGACGGGTCGCACGGGATGACGGCGCGATCGTTGTCACCGCTATGCACCCGGCGATGTTCCTCAAAGGCGTAAGCGCGAACTTCCGCGACGAAAGCGGCGAGGTACGCCCACGCTCCTACGTCGCCACTCTGTCGGACTACGTCATGGGAGCGATCGGGGCTGGCCTCGTCGTCGTGGCCCTGGCTGAGCATTCAGTGGACGAGCGGCTGGCCGCACGAAACGAGCGCTCGCGTAAGTGGCTGGGCTGGCCCGCGCTCTTTGTCATGACTTTGAGGCGCGCTTCTCGCTAGACACTTTCCGGCCCGCGTCCGCGGGTATGCTCTATGGAGTTACGAGTTTCATGCGTGACCGCCCGCTTCGACGGTCGATGACATGACCAGAGAGTTGCTCGCGACCGACGAGCTCGACGCCATCCTTCACGCCCTACCCCCGGAGCTTGTCCAGCGGGTTCGCGGTCTCGATCAGCTGGACGGCCTTCTGGAGATCGTGATGGACCTCGGTCGCCTACCTGAGGCCCGCTTTGCCGGTCGCGAGGAGATCCTTTCCGAGCGGGAAGTGACCGCCGAGGACATCGCCTTCGTGATTTCGCGCATCGGGCAGTTCGGCGGGGACAACCGCGCAGGCATCGAGCGGACCCTTCATCGGATCAGCGCCCTCCGCAACCGTGCCGGGAAGGTCGTCGGCCTCACGCTCCGGGTCGGGCGCGCTGTCTACGGGACGATGGAGATCATCCGCGACGTCGTCGAGGCGGGGCGCAGCATCCTGCTCCTCGGTCGTCCCGGCGTCGGCAAGACGACTCTTCTTCGAGAGGTCGCGCGCGTACTTGCGGACGAGATGGGGAAGCGCGTCGTCATCGTGGATACCTCGAACGAGATCGCCGGCGATGGCGATATTCCGCATCCGGGTATCGGCCGCGCTCGGCGTATGCAGGTCGCCGCGCCGTCGTTGCAGCACGCGGTGATGATCGAAGCCGTCGAGAACCACATGCCCGAGGTCGTCGTCATCGACGAGATCGGCACAGAGCAGGAAGCCGGCGCCGCACGGACGATCGCCGAGCGTGGCGTTCAGCTCATCGCCACCGCGCACGGCAACACCCTCGAGAACCTCATGCTGAACCCGACACTCTCGGATCTTGTCGGCGGAGTGCAGACGGTG
>JALYLL010000176.1 GCA_030774255.1 Chloroflexota bacterium
CTCCAGCCTTGAGCCCGTGGCGAGTCGCGGAGGCGAACGCCGACGGGACGAGCTGCTTAATAAAGGACGAGCTGCTTAATAAAGAAGGAGAAGCTCGGGACCCGGGCGGGCGATTGCCCCTCAACCCTGCCAGGCCCGTCGCCTCTCCTTCTCGAAGAGCGCTGCGGCGAGTGTCAGTTCTGGGGAACTCGGAGTAAATCGGCCCGCTGGTGGAATAGGGCTAGCGCATTTGGATTAGGCGCGAGCGCGTGAAGCGCGCTGGGCGGGCTCGTTCCGGGCCTTCTCGAGCTCCTGCAGGAGACGCCGCGAGGCGCGGCCGACCTCGCTCACGGCGGCGTCGAACGCCGCGGTGTTCCGCTGTGACGGCGCGCGGTAGCCGCTGACCTTGCGAACGTATTGGAGCGCCGCGGCTGCGACCTCCTCGTCGGAGGCGGGAGCGTCGGCGCGGCGCAGGGTCTTGATCGATCGGCACATGCTTCTACGTTAGCCGCTCCTACCCAAATCTGGGCATCGCGTTTGACTTCGGCGAGCGTCCGGCGGATGGTCGCGTTCGTGAGTCCGAACGTCGTGCTTCCGCTGCTTTCGTCCGTCGTCAGCTTCGTCTTCGGGGCAGCCGTGCTCGCGCAATGGTCCCGCCGCCATCGCGCGTTCCAGCTCGTGTGGGCGGTCGGCCTCCTCTGGTACGGCATCAGCGCCGGCACCGAGTTCCTGGGCTCGGCGTTCGGTTGGAACGAGGCGCTCTACCGCACCTGGTATCTCATCGGCGCGTTCTTCGTGGCCGCGTACCTCGGAGCGGGGACGATCGTGCTCCTGGCGCGCACGCGGTTCGGTTATTTCGTTGCGGCGAGCTTTGTGTTCGGTGCGCTGTACGCGTTCGCGATCCGCGGACGGTACCCCGAGGACACGACCGCGTTCGCCGTCGTGCTTCTCACATGCCTCGTGGCCGCGGCCGCGATCGCGCTCGCGACGTGGCGCGCACGATCGCTCGTCGCTCCGATCGCCCTGACGGTCCTCGGCATCGGCTCCGTCATCGCCGCGGCTCTCGTGCTGCGCGCGACCCTCGACGCGCCATACGCTCTCGATCCGACGACCGGCGTGCCCGTCGGCTCCGCGATCCCGGGGAACATCCGGATCCTGGCGGGGCCCTTCAACATCATCGGCGCGTTCGCGCTCATCGTCGGCGCGATCTTCAGCGCGTACGTGTTCATGCCGAAGCAGCGGGTGCTCGGGCGGCGCGCGCTTCCGCCGGTCGTCGCGCAGCTCTACGGCGCGGTGGCCGTGGGCGTGAACTTCATCGCGTCTCTGCCGCGCGCCGCGGTCGCGCTCGCTCGCGGCGAGCTCCACTCACGCGTGCCGGCGACGCTTCTCATCGCACTTGGCGGCTTCATCCCCGGGGTGACGAGCGGACTGAACCGCTTCGGCGTCACCTGGGCGTTCTTCCTCGGAGAGCTTCTCGGCGTCCTCTTGATCTTCGCGGGGTTCGTCGTGAGCACCGAGGTCTTCGGCGAGCGCGTCAAGCTCGGGCCGGTCGTCATGCGCCGCGACGAGGAAAAGGTCCCCGCCGCCTAACATCGCGCGGTGCTTGTCCTGTCGCGCTCGGACGTCGAAGGCCTTATCGATCTCGATCGCCTGCGCGAGACCGTCGCGGTGGCAATGGCTGAGCTTTCCGCGGGTCGGGTCTCGATGCCTTCGCGGATCGCTGCGATCGTCCCCGAGCGCGACGCGCTGCTGGCCGCGATGCCGGCCTACCTTCCCTCGTCGGGCGCGCTCGCGACAAAGCTCGTCTCGCTCTTTCCGCGCAACACTGACCGGCCCACGCATCAGGCCGTGATCGTCGTGTTCGACGCGGAGAACGGCAGTCCCCTCGCGCTGATGGACGGCGAGGCGATCACCGCAGCCCGCACCGCGGCCGGGTCGGCGCTGGCGACCGATCTTCTGGCACGCCGCGACGCGCAGGTACTGGCCATCATTGGCACCGGGGTGCAGGCGCGTGCGCACCTGCGCGCGGTGCCTCGAGTACGCGAGTTCCGCGAGGTGCGGATCGCGGGTCGGCATGGGGATAAAGCGATGGCCCTCCTCGAAGAGGCCCGCGACTGGCTACCGCGTGCGGAACTCCGAATGACCACCTCGTACTCGCAAGCAGAGAACGGTGCGGACGTGATCTGCGCAGCGACGCACTCGGCCGAGCCGGTCGTCTGCCGCGAGTGGCTTTCAGTGGGCGCGCACGTGACGTCCGTGGGTTACAACACCGCGGGGCGCGAGGTCGACGGCGCGACCTTCCGCGACGCCCTCGTCGTGGTCGAGTCGCGCGCCGCGACGCTCGCCGCTCCACCCGCTGGATCGAACGACATCGCGATGGCGATCGCCGAAGGGGCCATGACCCGCGAGCACGTTCACGCGGAGCTCGGCGAGCTGGTGTCCGGCGCGCGACCGGGGCGCGCGGATGCGTCGCAGATCACGCTGTACAAATCTGTCGGCGTGGCGGTGCAGGACGCGGCGGCGGCGGCGATGGTGTTGGATGCAGCCCGCAAGGCCGGCGTGGGCCGGAGGATCGACCTCTAGGAGACGGCGATCCTCGACCGGCGGCGACCGATGCGGCAGCCGGTGTCCACGAGAACGGTGGAGACCCACTCGTCCCCCACCTTCACTTCGACGCGATAGGACGACGGCTTGCCGGCGTCGAACGC
>JALYLL010000177.1 GCA_030774255.1 Chloroflexota bacterium
GAGGAACTCCACCAGGAAACGCTCGTACCGCGGGATTGTCGTTTCGCTGCGCCCTTTGTCCCGAAGTTCCTGCAGGTATGCCCGTGCGAGGTCACGTACGGGGCTATTCGCCCCGAGATCCCGGGGATCGACGTAGGAGGCCGAGGCTGACCCGAGCCCGTTTTTGGCCTTCTCGCCCTTGCTTGGTGGTGTAATCCTCATTCTGCGAGATCGTAGGAAAGGTGCATCCATGGTGTCAAGACCCTTCCCCAACGCGTCGAGACCTCTGAGGACCGCGGCTTTCTTGGTTTACACGTGTCCTAGCAAGAGGTGCGTCTGCTCGCGGATAAGTGCGGCGTGCTCCCGGGTCCGGGTGGGCACGTTCCAGGCTGCGAGCTTCACAAACCCAGGATCACCGGCATCCGCCTCGGCCTGAACGAAGTCGGCCAGGAAGCGCAGTTGCTCGACGAGCGTCTCGAGCACACCGGCGGGCTCGGCCCCTCCGTACACGGCACAGAACCTCGCGAGGCGCGACGCACGTACCGGCAGCGGGAGGACCGGATCGTTGTTGTCGGCGGGCTTCGGATACAAGGGCACCCACGTGTAGGCCGACCACGCAACGTCCCAGACGCGGCTGCCTGGTCCGGCGCTGTCCCAGTCGAGCATCGCGATCGGTCGGTGACCGTCGAAGAGCGCGTTGTACGGCGCCCAGTCGTTGTGACAGATGACCTCGTGCGTGCCCGGCGCAACGATTCGCCACCTCGCGGCGGGCGGCGGATTGAAGGAGGCGATCAGGTCGTGATAGCGCCGCAGTAGTCGAGCAGCTCCAACGAGGGTGACGTCGTCCTCGTAGACCCAGCTCGGCATCGGGTCGGGCCAACCTTGGTGTACCTCGCCAGGGATGAATTTCAGGACGGCGCGGCCTTGCGGATCCGTTCCAAGGGGTTCGGGCGCCGCGTCGAAGCCGGCGCGGTGTAGGTGGTTAAGAAGCGCGTGGACCGCGGGTGTCCAAGGCCCGGCTCGGCGACGGACGGTGTCGCCCACCTTGATGGCATCACTGAGGTTGCCACCAAGAGGATGTTCCTCCACATGCACATTCTGTCTGCGCCAAATGGAGGAAGGACGCAAGATGCTCGTTGACGCATCTTGTACGTGGTTAGGATCGCTCCTCAAGGGATCTATTGGCCATGCAAGGAGGAAATTTAGATGCCCACGAAAAAGCCGAGCCCGTCGCGCAGCGGTCGAGGAACGAACCCGCCGGGAGGCGGTTATGGCCGCGGCGGCAAGAAGCGCAACCCGCTCACGCCCAAACCCGGGCGTAAGAAGTAGCGGTCTGGCCGCCGCAGCCGCCCACCGGCGTGTAGCAGCGCTTTGGCGGGGCTAGCCCCCCACCTTGGCGCCGGCTGTCACCTCGAGCTTCTGGCCATTGAACGCGGCCAAGACCTCTGTCTTCTCACGCTGCGGCACCTTGAAGTGATCGAGGGCCTTCCCAAGCTCAGCGACGACTTCGTCGAATACTCCGGGTGTGATCCGGAGATCGTGATGAGCGTCGCGCAGGTCCTCGCCCGTGTATTTGAAGGGTCCGCCGGCCACCGATGCCACCCACAACGTCCTGAGGAACTTGAGGCCCTGCATACGCTCGTGGAATTTCACGGTGTGCCATTCCTTGAGGGCGGGATTGGCGTCCACGATCTTCGGGTTCTTGAGAAGCTGGTCGCTGAAGTAATCCACCACCGCGGCGACTGCGAAGATCCCCCCTAGGCGCTCATAGAGACTTTTCTCCGCCATCTCTCAGCTCTTTCTGTCCGGACCGGTCGTCAGGACCAAGTGGTGCGCATTTTTTCAAGGTTCCGGCCGCGGCGCACCGTTCCGTTGAGACCGTGCAGTTGAATGGTCTGGGAGGCCCTTAGCGCCCCGATGGGTCACCTCGTCGTCGACAAGCCCATACGCGTGGGCACGCGCGACCGCCTCGAGTTCCGAGTGCGCATCAAGCTTTTCGATCACCGAACGGACGTAACCGCGGACGGTCGTGTACTTGATCTTGAGGCGGACCGCGATGTCGCGATTGCTCGATCCGGCGGCAAGAAGTCTCAAGACATCGTGCTCCCGCTGCGTGAGCCGGCTGAGCAGCGCGGCACGCTGCTCGCGCGCCCGTTCCAAACGATGACGGCGGTGCGCGAGCGCGAGCACATTCGCCACTGCCTGCATGAACTGCAGATCGTCCCGGGTGAAATCACGTCGGGAGACCGTGTAGGCGCCGAGCACGCCGAACGGGACACCGTCTCCGCGAATGAGCACGCTGATTCCACTCACCATCCCGTGGTCGCGGAGGAGCGGCGGCGGCCGGAATCGTGTCTCGACACGCAGGTCGGCGATGATGACCGGCTCGTTGCGCTCGAGGGCGTACCCGGCGTGTGACTCCAGGCCGGACCCGAGGGTCGCCCGACCGACCAATCCCGTCCGCCACCCTGCGCCGGCTCGTAGAAGCAGAGCGTCGCCTCCCGGGAGGAGCTCAAGAATGCCGCTCGCCTCCACCTCCAACGTTTCCGCAACGCCGGTGGCGGCCGCCTCGAATAGCTTGTCCTCCTCGACTCCCGAAAGCGCGAGGTTGCCGAGCTCCGCCACCGCGGACTGCTGCCGAGTACGCGTCAGAAGTTCGTTCTCGACGGATCCTCCTCGTTGGTGCATCGCCTTGCGCCGCGGCATAAGGGGTTCCTTTCGCTGACTAGTGCTTTTTCTTAGCGATCCGCTTCTGTCGAGGGCTCATGAGTTCGGCCGGCGGCCGCCACTTTGATTTCTCCTCGCCGGGACGGCCACCGTACCTCGGATCGGGCACGTCCTCGCGACCCTCGCGTCGCTTGCGCGCACGGCTGGTGACACCACGCTCGGGATCCTGGCGCGCCGTCTTTTGCGCTCCACGCAAGGCTCGCTTTGATGGCGTCCCGCCCCGACCTCGCGCCCGCTCAGCTCGTGATTTCGGCATTTTCTCGCCTCCCCGTGTTAGTCGTCACCGACGGTACGCTGGTCCATACGTGGAGGACGAAGAGGAAGCCGTCGGTATCGCGAAGAGGTAGCCCGCGGGTAGCGCCGTGGAGGTCCGCCCCATCGCCAATAGCGATCCCGGAGGGGCTACTGGACTCTCGCGAACCCGGCCTTAGGGCTGCGTTGGCGCCGTCGGCGAGACCGTATTCACGATCGCGCGCCGCGCGACGGCGATCGCGGCAGCGATGGCGCCGGTAACTGCAGCAGCGAGGATCACCTTCGGGGTCGCCACATCAAGCTGAAGTGCGACGACCGCGGCGATCGCACCCGCGATGGCGCCCTCAACGAGGTCGCGAATGAAACGGCCGACCGGAGTGCCCTGCCAAGCGACGAGCTCTTGCATATGTTCGCCTCCTCTGAGCCCCGACAGTTTGCATCGTTCGTCGCACGAGGGCTCGTGCCGTATCCGGCACAACCGAGAGGAAGAATAGAGACACGCTGCGGGACCCGAGTCCCGGGTCCCGCAGCACGCCGTTCCGCCGACAGTCAGGATTGCAGCCGCCTCCGCTCGCTCCCCTTACCGACGAAGTACATCGAGCAGCCGCCAAACGACGACTTGCCGTTGGACTTGAACGTGATGAGGTCACCCACGTCCTCTAGTCAGTCTTGATCGCGGTGCCTCCCCAGGTCGCAGGGTCGACGTCGGCGATCGACTGCGAGAACGTCCAGTGGTGACCCGCCAGATCGAGTGCGCTGTACTGTCGCTCGCCGTACGGATAGTCCGTAGGTG
>JALYLL010000178.1 GCA_030774255.1 Chloroflexota bacterium
TCGCGTCTAGGGCGCCGCCGGCATGAGCGATACGAACCACGCCTTCATGCCCACCGGGTTGATCGTGCGGCCGTAGTCGAGGGTCTTCTCGCGCCCACCGCCGACCATCGCGACGCTGAACGCCTCCGCCCAGGATTCGCCGGGGAGGTGGATCCACTGCGCCATCCCGACTGGCTGCGCGTACGCCTCCTTCACGGCGTCCTGCCACGTCGTGGGGAAACCGCGGTAGGTCCAGTACTTCGCCATCACGTCGGTCCCCGCGTTCCTCCGCTGCGCCAGGTCCTGATACGCGTGCCCGAGCTCGTGGAACGCCGTGCTCGGGGTCATCACGTAGTCCTCGCGCACAGAGAAGATCGGCTGCCCTGCGGGGTTGAGCCCGCGGTACCACGCGTCGCCGTTCTCGCCCGCAGGCTCGTCGAAGTCGAGCTGCGGCGTGGGCGGAAAGATCGGGAACGTCGCGCGGATCTGGAAGTAATAGGTCATGAGCTGCTGCCCTGCGATGTTCGTCGTGGGGCGAGGCCGCGGGGTGGGCCCGACGGTGACGGCCACGGTCGGCGTCGGACTTGGCGACGGGCTCGGCGAGGCGGTCGGGGACGGCGTCTCGGGCACGATCGTCGCGGTCGGTGACGGGCTCGGCCGGGCGATCGGCTGTTCGCGGGCACTGAACGCGATGGCGGTGCCGAGCACGAGCACCAGCGCGACGGCGGCGCCACTGGCGACCTTTACTCGAGTCTGCACATCAATAGGGTAGGGCGCTCACCTTGTCGTTCCGGTGTCGCGCCGGTCCTGGTACCAAGCGCCCGTTAGCGCCGTCAGGCCCGTAGAATTGGGTGCAGCGCACCTATCGCGGGCAGATTGAGCAGTGTGGTGAGCTCCGCTGACTGTAGATCAGCCGCCTTTGGCTGTGGGGGTTCGATTCCCTCTCTGCCCACCGCGTTGGGGGCCGTCGCTATTACGTTTGGTCGAGGTTCGCGCGTCTACGCGGTAAGGCGGGTTAGTGCACTTCGGGCCCGCACGGGCGGCTGACTCTTTGATGCATTCGATGATGCTTTGGCCAGGGGATTCGGGAGTGCGTCGCGGTCGCGGACCGGGATCGCATGGCTGTATCGCTCGACCATCTCCCAGCGTGACCAGCCGCCGAGACGCTTGAGCTGCAGCAGGTCGGCGCCGGCCTGGCGCATGAAGTTGGTGGCCCAGGTGTGCCGCAGCACGTGCGCGTTGAAGTTGGGGACGCCGGCGCGGGTGCGGATGCGCTGGAAGACCTTCTCCCACCCTTCGGTGGTGAACGTGCGGTCCTCGTCGGTGGGGAAGAGCGGCGCTTCGCGCTGCGCCTCCCCTCGTGTGCTGAGGTAGCGGTCGAGTTCGCGCGCGACCGCGGGATGGAACTGGACCGTGCGGCTCCGTCCGAACTTGGACGTCTCGGGCCGCACCGTGAAGGTGCATGCGGCGAGGTCGAGGTCCGCAAGGCGCGCTTCGCGCGCCTCGTTGGAGCGGAGCCCTGTCCCTGCGAGGAACACGACGATGGTCCGGTCGCGATCGCCGGGACGCCCCGACGTCGCCAGGACCCGCTCGAGCTCGTCATCCGCGAGTGGTCGTCGGACGTCCTCGTCGACCTTGGTGCGTCGCACCTGCGCGAGGACCGACTGGCCTCGGGCATCTTGGAGGATGCCCTCGGCCGCGAGGAAGTTGGCGAAGCGCTTGAGCGAGACCGACGCGGCTCGCGCCGCGAAGGCCGATCCCGCGGGGTACTTGCGTGTCGGGGTCGCGATGCGCTCCTTGAGGTACGCGTTCACCAGAACGCGTTCGAGGTCGGCGACGAGCGGCTCGCGCTTTCGGATCTTCCGCACCCATGCGCAGAACCCGGCGAGCGCCGAGCGGTAGTACTCCTCGGTCTTCGGAGCAAGGTCGTAGTTCGCGCGAAAGAAGCTCTCGATGACCACATCGAGCGGCGTGTCCCTACGCATCTCGTGGAAGCTCAGGATTTCGGTTGTTAAGGTTCGCATTCGGCTCCTTCCCAGGAGCGAGAGGCTGACCCGGCTCGGATGCTACGCGAGCAGCCTCGTTGGGTGTGAGCTGGTCCGCGTCTCCGTCGGGTGCAAGAGGATGCATACCGTCCCGAAGAGCGACCTGCCAGATCGTGCCGATCGGCCCGGGCGCGCCGATAACGTCAGCGAGCGCCGCGAAGCGGAATTCCACCACCTCGTCGTCAGCTCGGAAGCCGCGCGATTCGAGGACGGCCTCGGTCGCGAGACGCAGAGCCGTCGCGCGCGTCGCGTCCGGCACGATCGTGAGCACGAGCGGCCAGTACCGGAGGTGCGTTCGCCAGCCGTCGTGGCCATAGAGGTCCAGGTAGCGCCCGATCTTCCGGCCGAAGAACCGCGTTCCCTCGGTGCCCATGTCGACCTCGACGAACGCGGTCAGCTCGTATGCGGCGCTCCGGTAGACGAGGTATGCATCCGGCAGCACCTTCGAGGATCCGAGCCGCAATGCCGTCTGCCAGTCGCACGCCCAGTCCACGAGCTCGTGACCGGCGTGTGACCGCGCCGCGCGGCGGAACGCCAGCGCGACATCAGCCGTCATCGCCGCGTGCCCCAGAAGGAACGTACCGCGGACCGGCGGCCGTCGCCGCGAGGGCAAACCCGGGCTGAAGGAAGCTGCGATGCGGTATCCCTGCGCCGTGAGGTAGTACGCAACCCGGGAGGACCCGCCGCCAGGACCGCCGATGAGCCGCTGCGTCGCGGCGATGAGCCCACCCCGCCTGAGGCCATCGAGGATGCGTTGAGTCATCACGATCTTCGAGCGTGGCGTCACGTCCGACGATCCGAAGATGAATTCGACCAGGTGAGGCTGGAACAGGAACCGGTGCACGCTCAACCCATGTAGGACTTCGGTCTCCCGCTTCGAGAGGACTCTGACGGGGACGCCCGACGGCTTTGAAACCGGGAGGTTTCGAAGAAACTCAGGGACCATCGGTCCGCATCCAGTGCGCATCCGGCAGGTTTTGCCGTTGTCCGAAAGCAAGTGCTAGCCAACTCCGACCGTAACGGCCGCGCCTACTCCGAAGCGACCTCGCCATATGACTCAAATCGGGTTGCGGTTGCGCATCGGCGCGTCAGCGAGCGGGACGCGCTTTGGTCCCGCCACATCGGTGGAACGGTCTGCCACGGCGCGATGGCTGTACTCACCAACAGCCAAGCCCTCCTTTACGTGGCCACTACCCGGAATAGTTTCTCTTGACCCAGGCTATCGGCCGGACGTAAGGTCGCCCTCTCGGCTGCGGGGCGCGTGCCGAGCGAACGCGGAGGGAAGGCTTGCGCTTGTTGCGACCTTTCGCCTCGGCATCCATGCGACGGAGGGTCACGAGGAGTCTCACTGCTACCTTGGTCGTGGCGCTCATTGCGGGGAACGTCCCGTTGCGCATCGCCCACGAGATCGGCGCGCCCATTGCTCGAACATTCAGTGACGTTGCGGCAGCCGCGACCGCCGGCGCGAACACAACACGTGTCTCCGTTAACTCGAGCGGCGCCGCAGGCACATCTGACAGCCGAAGCTTTACTCAGAACATGAGCAGTGACGGACGCTACGTGGTGTTCGCGTCGAGTTCCGCGAACTTCCCTGGCGCCAATGGCCAGCCGCAGATCTATCTACGCGATCGCACCGCTGGCACAACCACGCTCGTGTCTGTGAACCAAGGTGGGACGGTTGCCGCCAATGGCGGCAGCTCGGATCCCCAGATCACCAGCGACGGTCGCTTCGTGGAGTTCACCTCCTGCGCCACCGACCTTGTGGCCGGCGATACCAACGGCTTCTGCGACGCCTTCGTTCGTGACTTGCAAACGAGCACGACCGTCGCGGCGTCTGTGGGTTCGGGCGGCTTTGCGAATAATCACGTGCTCGCGGCGCATATCGCGGCCGGCGGCGGATACGTCGTGTTCGAAACAAATGCGACGAATCTTGTCGGCGACAACTACCGCGGGGTGTTTCTCCGCAACCTCACGACCAGCACCACGACGCGGGTCTCGCACGACTC
>JALYLL010000179.1 GCA_030774255.1 Chloroflexota bacterium
CACGGCAGGTCTCGACCGTCCAGCGTCTCGCGCTCGCGCTCGAGGACGCCGATCGCCGCGGCGCGGAGCTCATGCACGTCGGTCGCGTACAGCGTCTCCGCGACCCTGCGTAAGTCGGCGCGCGTCATATCGGGGTGCGCGTCGCAGTATTCGCGCACCGCCGCGCGGATCGACTCCTGGCTCGTTCCCCAGAAGCGAAGATCGCTTTTGAGATAAGCCTTCTCGCCGACGGCGCGCGCGGCCGAGCCCGCGCGTCGAAGTCGGCGCGTGAAGAACGCGACCGGGTTGGACCCGAGCGCTAGGCGCGAAGCCACGCGCGTATCGCGCGGTCGTCAAGACCGGCCGCATCGAGCTCCCGCTCCCCCATCGTGACCACCGGGATGCGCAGCGCGTATCGATCGAAGAGCGCCGGGTCCGTCGTGATGTCGACGCGGTCCACCTCGAGGGGCACGTCCATTGCGACACGATGGAGCGCGCGATACGCCTCCGCGCAGAGTCCGCAGTCCGCCTTTTCGAGAAGCCGCACCTTGCGCGGCGCTTCGCGATGAGTCCGGCGGCGCACGAGCGCGAACGCGCGCCGCAGGTCGCCACGCATCACCAGTTCGGCGGCAGCCCCGGCACGTTCGGCGGCAGCGCTTTCCCCCGCGGATAGATGACGTAGACGATCCCGCCCGATCCGCCGAGCCACACGCGCTCGAAGTCCGCGCGGCCGTAGATCTTGTGTACGTCCTGATTCGTCTTCGCCGCGGGATCGTTCACGATCACATCGCCGTTCGCGTCGAAGCCGCGAATGACCAGGAGATGCCCGTTCGTCTTGCCGAAGAGGAATCCCGGCAGATCGCCGTTGATCGATGCGATGAGCGGGATGCTCGTCGCGATGAAACGCTGCGCCTCGCTCAGCGAGCGAAGGCGTGTGACGAACCCTTCGAGGCCGAAGTGCGTCGCGTAGGCGACATTTGCCGGCCAGTTCCCGGCGCCTTTGTAGTTCCAGTCGTATGTGTATCGCGCTGCGAAGTCGACCTGCGGATCGCCGTAATCAGGCCCGGGAAACTTCTCGAGCTCGTCATCCGAGGGGCTTGCGCCAAGGGCGCCGAGGACCATCGCGGTGGAGGTCGGGCTGCACCAGGCCTCCCCGCCGCCGTCGTATTGAGGGAACTCGCCTTTGTGCTCCTCCTGCGAGAGCGCAGGGACCTGCAGGTCGATCGCGCTCCCGTCGAAGGGGCTCGGGATCTCGTACTTGAAGGGCGTCGAGACCATGCCCGCCAGCATTTGAACGGACGGCGTCGCCGTGCTTCCCGTGCGCTGATACAGCGTGACGCGGAGGCGGTACGAATCGAGCGGCGCCGCGCCGTCGGCGCGCTTGAACGTGTCGACGTTCACGTCACCGTCCGCGCTCCGCTGGCCAGGCGTCGAGGTGCGGTGAATGTCCGCGTCGCCGGATGCCCACGTCATCATCGTGTAGAACTTCGTCTCGCGGCCGTCGCCGCGCGCCTGAATCTCGACCTTGATCCACGTGCTCGCGGGCGTATCGGCATTCCACGATGCCACGAGCTCGTCGAAGGGGAACGCGACCGGGATCCAGTCGCTCGTCCAGGACCCGCTCTGATAGCCGATGCCGGACTGGCCGTAGGGATCGTCGTACGAGCCGGTGGCGAGCCCGCTCGCGGCGAGCACGAGCGGCCCGTTGCCGGTTACTCCGCTTGAGGATCCGCGCGCGAGGTCCGCGCGCGTGAAGCTCACGGCGGGAGCGTTCGCCGGTTGCGGCACGAGCGTCGGCGTAGGCACCGGCGTGCTCGTGCTCACGACTTCGCTCGGCGCGGGCGTATTCGTCGCATCAGGCGGCGGCGTGCCGATGCACGCCGCGGCGAGCACCGCGCTCGCCGACACAAAGACGAGCCGTCGTCGCGCTCCCTTCATCCGAGCGCGGCGGTCACCAGTTCGCGGGCAGCCCCGGAACGTTCGCGGGGAGCGCGTGCCCGGCTGGATAGATCACATACACGATGCCGGCGGACCCACCGAGCCAGACGTTCTCAAAGTCGGCGCGGCCGTAGACCTTCGTGACGTCCGCATCGGTCGGCACCGCGGGGTCGTTCGCGATCACGTCGCCCGTCGCCGTGAAACCGCGGATGACCAAGAGGTGTCCGCTCGTCTTCTTGAAAAAGAAGCCGGGCAGGTTTCCCTGGATCGACGCGACGAGCGGGATTCCCGCGTTGGTGAAGAGCTCGGCTTCGCTCAGCGAACGGAGCCGCGTCACGAAGGCGTTCAGACCGAACCGCGCGGCATAGGCCGTGTTGTCGGGCCAGTTGCCGGCGCCCTGGTAATGCCAGTCGTAGACATAGCGCGCCGCATAGTCCACCTGTGGATCGGTGTAACCCGCACCGGGGAATGCAGCGAGGTCGGACGTGCTTGGACCGGTGCCCCAGTACGCGAGCACCATCGCGGTCGAAGTCGGGCTGCACCACGCTTCGCCACCGTTGTCGTACTCGGGGAACTCGCCACGGTGGGTCTCCTGGGAGTACGAGGGCACGTCGTTGTCCGATGCGGTACCACCGAACGCGCTCGGGATCGCGTACGTCGTTCCGGCCGACGTCATCGCGCCGACCATGCGCACGCTCGGAGTCGCCCGTCCACTCGCGCGGTAGA
>JALYLL010000180.1 GCA_030774255.1 Chloroflexota bacterium
GCGGCCTGCCTCGCCCGTTGGAACTCCTGCTCGAGTGCCGCGAGCTCGTTTCTCGTCTTTTCTGTTTCGGTCACCTCAGCTCCCATCGGGGCGATTGTGACGGACCTCCTCGTAACCCGCCAGCGGCTTGCTCGGGAACTGCGGCGCGACGCGCATTCTCCGGCGCCAGGAGGGCTAGGATCATCGATGTGCCCGAATACCTCGCTCCGGGTGTCTACGTCGAGGAGACCAGCTACCGGAGCAAGTCAATCGAGGGGGTGTCCACCAGTACCGGTGACTTCGTTGGGTCGATCCGGCGCGGCGTGGACGCAACCGTCAAGACCGTCGCGGTTGTTGTGGTCGGCGTTCTCCTCGGCGTAATCGCGTCCATCGCGGTGGCCAAGGCCCGTCACCGGCGTCGGCGACCTCCTCCTACGGTCTAACCGGCGTGGCCCTTAGACCGAGCGGCCGTCTCGGGCCTCCTCTAGGCGGTTTCGACCGCTAGCACCGGATCTTCGTCCGGCTCCTGCGGGGGAAGCCTTTGCCCTCCCACTAGTGGATGACGAAGCGGTACTTCTCCAACGGCGTCATTGTCTCGTCACTTTCGACGCCCTCGCCGATTTCATCGGGAGCCCTCGTGTCAGCCTCAAGGCTCTGGCCAACGGCGTTGAGCACGTCCACCAGTACCTGCACGTGTTGGGCGGGAAAATGGCGCAACGTCTCGTACGTGTGTGCGGGAATGTTGTTGTAGTCGAGTTGCCTATTCGCGAAGTAATCCTTTATGAGCGGGTGGAGCTCTGGCCTCTCACCGCCTCCGGGCTGCTCTGGCATCGCGTCGCTCCTTTCTGTCGACGTGTCGACCATCGGAACCTCGGCCGGTCCTGTCAAGCCAGCCCACGTCTAGGAGCAACCCACATGCCGGCGACCCTTCCTCTACGCAGTTTCGACCACTAGCACCGGATCTTCGTCCGGGCTCCTGCCCTGGCCGGCTGTCAATGACGCGGAGCGTCTTCTCACGCCCCAGGGCGATCGTGTCACGGGGGCGCCACCTTGGTGCGGCGGTGTCGAGTGTCGGCGGGTCGGCAGGTGTCCCGTCCTCGAGCTCGTAGACGAAGCCCATCGGTTCCCCTTCCGTTGTCGGTTGGGGCCGAACGGCAGGGCGAGCGTATCGCAGGGGGCCGGGCTTTCGGGCATTCTCGTACGGTGGCGACCGACTACGTCAGCTTTCGGGTCGGTGACGTCTTCCCAGCTGACGACCTTCTCGCCGAGTGGGTGGCGACCTTAGCGCTGGCCTTCAACGACATCGCCCTCGTTCATGCGCGGATGATTGAGGACCAGGGAGAGGGCGAGGAGTACAAGTTCTTCTATTGGACCCGCCTCGCGATTTCGCATTTCGCCGAGGCTGCTGACTACCTCATTACCACCGAGCATGTTCCGGAAGTTCAAGGGTTCGTCGAGTCATTGTCGGACGAGCTGCAAAGGCACTACAGCGAGTGTGTGAACAGATACCGAGAACGGCAGACCGAGATCGAGCAGATACGCAACATCGCTGGCTTCCATTACCCGGAGCTCCGAGTCGTTCGAGGTCGACGCCCGATGCAGCAGGCGCTCGCAGCGCTCGAAAACGAACCGGGACGCGTTAAGCGCGGTCCCGTTCTTGAGGGACGCTTCCTCTTCGCGGACGACGTCGCGGCGATGCTCTTTGTTCGCACAGCAACCGCGTGGGACAGCGTCGTAGCCGCCCACGGCGACATTGAGGCGGGCATCGACTCCTTTATGAGATTCGCTAACCCCGCGATAACCGAGTTCTTTGGGCGGGCGGCGGTTAGTGGAGTTCGGCTTTACGCAACCAAGGATCGACCCGGCGCGAAGCCCTGACCGGGGCCATTCCTCGCCAGCGGCACGACGGCCATCGTCGCTCTGCGCAACGGGCGGCGCTTCGTCGGCTGCGACCCCTTCACGCAGGACGATCCCGAGAAACCGATGTTCGGCGAGCTATGGGTCGATGTGGCGCGGAAGCGGCTCGGCCTATGAGCGTGCCGACGTTGTCGCCTTTTGGCGGAAGTGCGACGCGCTTCGGGGCCTTTATCGGCTCTACACTGGGCGCCTTACTCATAGCGGCCGGCGCAGCGTTTGAGCGAGGCCTCGCTACCGTTCCGCCATGCCCCAGGTGGTGCCGCCGTTCAATGCGGGTCAGCTCGAGGCGCTTTGCCGCGAGCTCGGCGAGGCGATCACTGGCAGTCAGCTCTCGCGTCTGCTCCCAGATGCTGGCATCGCCGACATCTCGGCCCAGAGCACGAAGTGGAAGCGCATCTACGAGGCGCTGGCGGCGCGGCAGGCGAAGGACGGGAAGGGCAATGCCGTCTGCCGCTTCATCCGCGTCGCAATGGCGCCGGAGCGGTTCGGCAACGAGCCTGAGAGCTTCGAGGCTCACCGGGAAGGCCTGAACTTGACCCTCGCCTTCGTGGGCCTCGAGCTGCGCGAGGACGGCAAGCTCTATCGGGCCAAGCCGACGACCTCACTGCCCGAGGCCCACGAGCGGGCCAACGCGCTCAAGGTCAAGCTCCGGGAGCGCAACGTCCATCCCGACGTGCTCACCTTCTGCCGCGCCGAGCTGGTGCAGAAGAACTACTTTCACGCGGTCTTCGAGGCGACCAAGAGCGTCGCCGACAAGATCCGTACCAAGACCGGGCTGACCAGCGACGGCGCCGAGCTGGTCGATGAGGCTTTCGCGATGAAGAGCGGCATGCCACCGTTGGCCTTCAACCTGTTGAAGAACCCAACCGAGCGCAGCGAGCACACCGGCCTGGCATTGCTGACCAAGGGGATGTTCGGCACCTTCCGCAACACCACCGCTCACGCGCCTAAGGTCAGTTGGCCGATCGGGCTCGACGACGCGCTCGACCTTCTGACGCTTGCGTCGCTTCTCCACCGCCGCTTGGACGCCGCGCACGTGACGCCGGCGGCGCCGATCAACCAGGTCTAGGCACAGCAGCTTTCGCTGGGTGAGCCGCAGCTCAAGTCGGCCGTCGAAACGTGCCTCGATGAAGGCGATCCGCCGCGCCGGCACGCCGGCTCAGCGGCGAGGAGGGGCGCGAGACTCGGCGAACTCTGTCTCGACCGGCGACAGCACGTGGGTCGCCCGCTCGGGAGTGCTCAATCCCGCATCAGCTGTGGGCTCACGCTCTCGGGTTGGCGGATTGACCGGTTGGCGGGCACCGTCAACGAAGGTGAAGCCTCCCGGCTCGCCGCCCGGCCCCTCCCTCACTCGGTGCAGCTCGATCGGATCGCACCAGCGGTCGCAGTGAAGCGAGTCGCGCAAACTCCGACAAGTCCCCGTCGGCAACAAGGCGCATCGGGTCCCTCGGCTGTACGGTGGGGTGGACTTTCGGAAATCTTGTGGTGAACTCTGTTCAAGCTGTGGATGAAGCGGCCCTAGGCCGACTGCGGCATGCGATCGCTGCCGAGAATGGAGACGAAGAGGAGCAGCTGAATGGGGTGCTGCGGATGCTCGGCGCGGCGATCCCCGACGAGAATCAGATCCGCTTATTCGGCAAGGCACCGGCCGGCCAAGCGCCAAAGCTTTGAAGCGCGTT
>JALYLL010000181.1 GCA_030774255.1 Chloroflexota bacterium
GGCGTCGGACTCGCGATGACGTACGTGCCCGCACCGAACAGCGCATACGACTCGCTCCAGTTCATCAGCCACGACGCGACCCTCGGCGCGGTCGTGCGCGGCATGCATTACTTCGGCGCCGGCGCAATGGTGATCCTCGTCCTCGCGCACATGACGCAGGTCTACTTGTTCGGCGGGTTCAAGTTTCCGCGCGAAGCGAACTGGCTGACAGGGTCGCTCCTGCTGCTCGCGACGCTCGCGATGGCGTTCACCGGACAGCTCCTGCGCTGGGATCAGGACGCGTTCTGGGCCGTCGTCGTCGCCGCGGAGCAAGCCGCGCGCGCTCCGATCGTCGGCGAGTGGTTGACGCGGCTCATCGTTGCCGGGAACAACGTCGGCGGCGCGACGCTCACGCGCTTTTACGCGACGCACGTGTTCCTCATCCCCGCCGCGATCTTCGGCCTGATCGGCATGCATCTCTATCTCGTCGTCAAGCGCGGGATCTCGGAGCCGCCGGTCGCGGGTCTGCCCGTGGATCGGCCGACGTACCGCGCGCGTTACGCCGAGATGCTGCGCCGGGGGATCCCGTTCTGGCCCGATTCCGCGTGGCGCGATGCGGCGGCCGCGGCTGTCGTCGTCCTCGCGGTCGTGCTCCTTGCGGCGATCGTCGGTGCGCCCGACCTGAGCAAGCCCGCGGATCCGACCAACGTCGTCGCCGACCCGCGGCCCGACTGGTACTTCCTCGGCTACTTCGCGATCCTCGCCCTTATCCCTCCGGCGACGGAGGCACTCGTCATCGTCGGGCTTCCGCTCTTCGCGTTCACGTTCCTGTTTCTCGTGCCGCTTCTCTGGCCCGATGGCGAGCGGCACTGGTCGCGGAGGCCCGCCGCCATCGCGGCGGTGGCGCTCCCCTTCATCGCGTATGCGGCGCTCACCGTGGCGGGGTTCGAATCGCCGTGGGTGCCGAAGCTCGACGGCGGAACGCTCCCCGCGAACGTGACGCAGGGCCTGGGCGATGCGGAGCGTCGCGGCTCCGATCTCTTCGTGTCGAAGGCGTGCTTCGCGTGCCATGCGATCGAAGGCGCGGGCGGCCGGCGCGGACCGGACCTGAGTCACGTCGCATCACATATGAGTCGTGATCAGATCACCGCGCGCATCGCGACCGGTGGCGGCGGGATGCCCGCCTTCGCGGGAAGCGTCACACCCGCCGAGCTCGATGACCTGACCGCGTTCCTCGTCACGCGCAAATAACCGGGCGTTGCGTCGACTTTGACAAGGCCCAGCCAGATACAGACCATAGCCTCCGCCGATGCCGCTCTCCCGCTACCTCTGCATCGGGTTGGTCTCGGCGGCGGCGCTCCTCTTCCAGGTAGCGCAGACCCGACTCTTCAGCGCTTCGTACGGCTACCACCTGACGTACCTGGTCATCAGCGTGTCGCTCCTCGGCGTCGGCAGCGGAGCGACGCTCAGCGCGATCTTCGATCGGCGCGAAAGGCGACCGGGCCTCGCGACTCTCGCGATGGCCGCCGCCGCGAGCGCGATCGCCGCGGTGCTTCTCGAGACGCATATCGACCCGGGCACCGCGCTCGCGGCGGCCATCCTTGTCGCCTACGTCGCGGGTGCGCTCCCGTTCGTCTTCGCGAGCTGGATCATCGTTCGCAGCCTCCGCGAGGACCCTGTCCGCGCCGGTCGCCTGTACGCGGCGGATCTGGCGGGCGCGGCGGCGGGCAGCATCCTCGCGTTCGCGGGCCTGCCGTGGCTCGGCGCGCCCGGCCTGTACGGCGTGTCAGCACTTCTCTCGGCGCTCGCGGCGGTTGCCGTGGCCGGACCAGGACTACGCATCGTCGCGGGCGTCGCACTTGCGTCGATGATGACCGTGGCGCTGACGCTGGCCGGCGACGCGATCGCGCCTCCGCAGAGCGGCCCCGCGAAGCGGCCGGTGTACGGAGAGAACATTACGCATCTGGCGACCCGCTGGGACCCCCACGCCCGAGTCGACGTCATTCACTACGACGACCTTCCGGGGGAGTTGTATCTCAATTTTGTCGACCCCGCGTATGCCGCCCCGCGACCGGACGCACGCGTCATGCTCCTCGACCAAAGCGCCGCGACTCAGATCCTCGACGGCTCCGGCGACATGAGCGTCCTTCGCGGGAGCATCGTCGCGGCGCCGTACGAGCTCTTGTCGCGGCCCCACGTTCTGATCATCGGTCCCGGGGGCGGCATCGACATCCAGAACGCGCTTGTTCACGGCGCCTCCCAGGTCGACGCCGTCGAAGTGAATCGCGGTGTCTCGGGGCTCATGCGAGGACCTCTCGCCGCGTACAGCGGCCACGTGTACACCGCGGATCGCGTGAACGTCGTAGAGGACGAAGCGCGCAGCTACATCAGGCGCTCTTCCGACCGATACGACCTGATCCTGATGACCGTCGTCGACAGCTACGCCGCTCTCGCGAGCGGCGCCTACGCGCTCTCCGAGAGCTACCTCTACACCGCCGAGGCCTTCGACGACTACCTCGGTCATATCGCGGACCACGGCGTGCTCGCGGTCGGACGCTTCTATCGCGACCCTCCGATCGAGATGTTGAACACGGCCGCACTCGGGGTCGAGGCACTGCGGCGGCGCGGCGTCGCCGACCCGCTCGCACACCTCGCCGTGCTCCGATATCTCGACTTCGGTCTGCTCATCGTTCGGGACGACGCGTTCGATGCGGCATCGATGACGGCCATCCGCCGGTACGCCGCGGACCATCACTTCACGGTGGCGTTCGACGCGCTCGACCGAAGCGGTCCGTTCGCTGAGGGCCTCGCCGGCACGCCGGTCCCCGCCACTGACGACTGGCCGTTCTTCTTCGCGAATCCGGGCAGTAACGTACCGGTCGCCTATCTCATCCTCTTCGGCGCGCTCATCCCGGCGTTCGTGCTGTCGTGGGGGTTGCTCCTCCTGCCGCTTCGAAAGGTGATGGGCCCCGCGCTCGTGACCGTAGTCGGGCGGCGCACCACAATTCAGGCGCTCGCGGTCGGCTTCGGGTTTATCGCGGCGGAGATCGTCCTGCTCCAGCGGCTCACGCTTTATCTCGGCCAGCCCGCACTCGCTCTCGCGGTCGGGCTTGCCGCGCTACTCGTGGGCGCCGCCGGGGGATCCGCGGCTTCGGCCGGCGGCAGGATTGGCGTCGCCCGCGCGGCGCTTGCGAGCGCGATCGTCGTGACCGTCGCTTTCCTTGCTTTCGATCGCGTCGCGGCCGCGACGCTCTCGTGGCCGCTCCTCGCCCGAGGCGCGGCGGCGTGCGTCGTGGCGATCGCGATCGGTCTTCCGCTCGGTTCGGTCTTCCCGAGCGTCATCGCGTCGGCCGGCGCCCAGGACGAGGGACTCGTCTCGTGGGTCTGGGCCGTCAACGGCGCGGCCTCCGTCATAGGCTCGATCCTCGCCGTCGTCGCCGCGCTCTCTATCGGCTTCATTGGAGTCGGATTCCTCGCGGCCGCGTGCTACCTCGTCGCGGCGCTTCCAGCCTTGAGCGGCCTGCGCGTCGCGCTCGGCGAGCTGCGATCCCGGCAGCCCACCTAGACCGCGCTCGACGAGCGCGCTCCCCTAAACTCGCCGCGATGTCAGAGATGCGCGTGCGGCCGATGACCGAGCTCGATATCGAAGGAATCTGCCGGATCGACGAGCGGATCACCGGGAAATACCGGCCCGAGGTTTGGGAGCAGCGCGCCGCCTATTACATTCGCCGCGACCCCGACTCCTCGCAGGTGGCCGAGGTCGACGGACGCGTCGTCGGTTTCATGCTCGGCGAGGTGCGCGGCGGCGAATTCGGTCTGGAGGAGCCGACCGGCTGGGTCGAGTTCTTCGGCGTCGATCCATCCTCGCGTGAAAAAGGCGTCGGCCGCGGTTTGATCGAGGCGCTGCTCGGCCACTTTCGCTCGAAAGGCGCGCATGTCGCGCGCACGATGGTCGCTGCGCAGGACAAGGACATCGCCGCGTTCATCGCGGCCATGGGCTTCGCGCCCGCACCGTTGACCGCGCTGGAGAAACGGCTCTAGATCGCGCGGTGAGGGCAGGCCCGGTCGTCGTACTGATCGCGTCCCCTCTCGAGCGCGAGTACGTCGATCGGATCCGCGC
>JALYLL010000182.1 GCA_030774255.1 Chloroflexota bacterium
CGCAGCCCGCAGCAGTGGTTCGACGAGGGCATGGATCAGATCATGTCCGCCTACATCGACGTCGGCATGCGCGCGAACGTCGCCGCGCAGTACAGCGATCTCGACTTCTTCGACTCGCTCCCGATGGCCCTGATCGGCGAAGACCGTCCGCGCGCGCGCACGGGCACCGTCCCCGAGCTGCTCGGTCGCGTCGAGCCGTTCCTGGAGCGATGGGGGAATCGGCACCCGCGGCTTCGCCCGATGCTCGGACCTTCGTCGCTGCCGCGCTGCTCCGTCGAGCTGTTCAAGGCATCGCTCGAGCTCGCGGCACGCCGCGGGGTCGGACTGCACACCCACCTTCTCTCGGCGAAGTCACAGGTGCCTGTCGCGGGCACGCGCTACGGGGGATCGACCGTCGAGTTCCTGCGCGAGATCGGCGGTCTGCGGTCGTGGACGTCGTTCGCGCACGCGATCTGGCTCGACGAGAAGGAGATCGAGGTCCTCGCAGCGTCCGAAGCCGGCGTGGTCCACAACCCGGTGAGCAACCTGAAGCTCGGCGCGGGCGTCGCGCCGGTCCCCGCCATGCTGCGCGCCGGCGTCCCTGTCGCTCTCGGGACCGACGGCGCGAGCAGCAACGACAGCCAGAACATGTTCGAGACGCTGAAGGCCGCCGCGCTGGTGCAGCGCTCGATCGTGCCGCAGGCAGAGTGGCCGACAGCGCTCGACAGCCTGCGCATGTGTTGGGACGGTGGCGCGCGCGCCCTCGGCCAGAAGATCGGCCGGCTCGCGTCGGGCTTCCGGGCGGATGTCGTCCTGTTGCGGACCGGCGACCTGCGGCTCGCACCGAAGCAGCAGATCGCCAACCAGCTCGTCTACGCGGAGCTCGGAAGGTCCGTCGACACGGTCCTCGTCGACGGAGAGGTCGTCGTGCATGACGGCCGCGTCACGAAGGTCGACGCCGACGCGATCCAAACGGACGCGCAGCGCCTCATCGACGGTATCTGGAGCAGCCTGCCGGCGCGGGACGCGCGCTTCGCGGAAGTGAGCCCGACGCTCGACCGACTCGAGCGAGAGGTGCGCGCGCTCGCGCTAGGGTTCAGTCGCTTCTGCGGTTAGCGCGCCTTGAAGTTCAGCGTCGCGCTGCCAACCTCTTACGAGGGACTCGGTTACCCCGTCGGGTTCGTGCGCGACGGATCGACATTCGTCCGTCTCGCTCGCGTGGCGGAGGCGCTCGGGTATGACGGGGTCTGGGCGAACGATCATCTGGTCACGCCGCGTTTCCTCCGAGACTCGGATGGTGGCGCGCCCGATTTCTACGAGCCTCTGCTCGTGCTCAGCCAGATCGCCGGAGCGACGGAACGCATCCGCCTCGGCACGGCGGTCGTCGCCCTGCCCCTCCGCGATCCGCTCGCGCTCGCGAAGCAGGTCGCAACTCTCGACGTGCTCTCGGGTGGCCGCTTGACGCTCGGCGTCGGAGCCGGTGCCTACCCCGAGGAATTCGCCGCGGTGCATCCGGAACGGAACGCCGGCGACCGACGCGCGACCTTCGAAGAGAACCTCGCGGCGCTGCGCCAGCTCCTGGACGAGGGAGGCGGCTCGTACGAGGGCCGGTGGGTCCGCTTCGACGACGTCGAGCTTTCACCCGCGCCCGCGCAGCGTCCGTTCCCGATCTACGTCGGCGGACACACGCAGCGGGCGATCGAGCGCGCGGCGCGCTGGGGGCAGGGCTGGATGCCCGGCTGGCGGCCCATCTTCGAGCTGCGCGAGTGGATCGTTCGCCTGCGCGAGCGCGTGGCCGAGGTCGGGCGTGCCGCCGACTCGGTCGAGGTCGCCCCGGAGCTGAGCGCGACGATCGCGAATCGCCACGAGGAGGCGGTCAACCGGTACGAGGCGAGCCGTTTTGCGCGTCACCGGCGCTCGCGCGATCCGGCGAAGCGCGACCCTGCGCTCGTGATCGCGTCGAATCTCGTGGGCAGTCCGGAAGAAATTCTCCAGCGGGTCGCGGCGCTCACCGAGGCGGGCGTCGATCACTGCGCCGCCATGGCGTTCCCGGCGGAGACGGTCGACGAGCTTCTGGATCAGTGGAAGCAGTTCTCGGTGGAGATCCTGTCGCGTGCGCGAACGTGAGCTCAGTCCGGAACGAGGCGCAGCCTCGTGTAGATCTCGCGCGTTGCTTTGGAAAAGTTGAGCGTGTAGAAGTGCAAGCCGGGCACGCCAGCGGTGAGCAGCTCGCTGCAGAGCTCGACCGCCAGTTCGATCCCGCGCTTGCGTATCTCCCCAGGATCTTCGCCACCCGCCGTGAGCCGCTTCACGATGTCGTCGGGTACGGCGTACCCCGAGAGCTGCGCCATGTGCTGGACCGAGGTCAGCGACGTGATCGGCATGATCCCGGCGATGATCGGCTTGGTGCTGCGGCGCGCGGCCAGCTCCTCCCGAAGGCGCTCGTATTCTTCGAGCTTGAAGAAGAACTGCGTTATCGCGAAGTCCGCCAGCTCGAGCTTCGATGCCAAACGGTCGCGGTCGGTCTTCAGGTCGGGCGAGCGGGGGTGGCCGGCGGGATGAGCGGCGACGCCGATCGATTCGAAGCCGATGCGGCGTCCGAGCTCGACAAGCTCCGATGCGTACTCCAGCTCCTTGTACGACTCTTCCGCCGGAAGCGGGTCCCCGCCGAGCGCCAGCAGGTTCTCGACGCCGACGGCGCGGAAGCCTCCGAGGATCTCGCCGAGCTCGAAGCGAGGATGAGCCACGCAGGTCAGGTGGGCCATCGGCGTCAGGTCGGTGTTCTTCATGAGGTCGACGACGACGCGCGTCGTGCGCTCGCGGGATATCCGGCCGCCTCGGTACGTGACCGACACGAAGGACGGGTTCAGCGGCTGGAGATCCGCGATCGTCCTCGTGAGCAATCGCTGCTCGTCATCGTTCTTCGGCGGGAAGAACTCGAACGAGAACGTCCTCCCCGCCGCCAGGAGATCGGTGATGCGATGCATGCGGCCGAGTTTAGTGGCGGCCTCCGCGGGTGACGCGCCAACAGACCGCGGGCGTCGCGGTGGTGATGGTCGGGAGCTTCGTCGCGGCTCTGGACCAGACGGTGGTAGGCACCGCGATGCCGACGGTGATCGGCGAGCTCGGCGGCATCGATCGTTATGCCCTGGTGTTCTCGGCGTACCTCCTCGTCTCGACCGTCGCGACGCCCCTCTTCGGTCGCCTCGCCGACGTCTACGGACGCAAGCCGCTGTATCTCGGCGGAATGCTCGTCTTCATCCTCGGCTCGGTGCTCGCGGGGCTCTCCCGAAACATGAACGAGCTCATCCTCTTCCGGGCGCTGCAGGGCCTCGGCGCCGGCGCGCTCCTGCCCGTCGGTCTGACGATCATCGGCGATCTCTTCGAGGTGCGCGCTCGTGCGCGCATGCAGGCGCTCTTCAGTACGGTGTGGATCACCTCCGCGGTCGTCGGACCGACGATCGGCGGGCTGCTCACGCAATCGCTGTCATGGCGTTGGGCCTTCTACGTGAACCTGCCGATCGGGGCCATCGCGGCCGCTGTGATGATCGTCTTCTTCCACGAGCGGGTCGCACGGCACAGCACCGACATCGACTGGCTCGGGGCGGGCACGTTCGCACTCGCCACGCTCGGCCTGCTGCTCGGGTTGAACGGCGTGGCGCCCGCGCTCACGTTCGGAGCCGCGTCCGTTGCCGCGATCGCGTTCCTGTTCTTCGAACAACGCGCGACGACTCCGCTCATCGATCTCTCTCTCGTGCGGCTACCGGCGGTGAGCAGCGGCATCGCCCTCAACGCGGTCGTCGGGATCATGATCTTCGCGGTCACAACGTTCGTTCCGCCCTTCATGCAGGGCGTGCAGGGCCGGCTTCCGATCGAGGCGGGGCTCATCGTCTCCACGACGAGCCTCGGCTGGTCTGCGGGCTCGATCTTCATGAGCGTGGCGATGATCCGGCTCGGCCCACGGCGCTCCGCGCTCATCGGCACGAGCGCGTGGGGGATCGGCGCGGTTCTGCTGACGTTGCTCGAGCCTGCCAGTCCGCTGGCGCAGGCCGTCGCGGCCGTGGTGCTCATCGGCTTCGGCATGGGGCTCACGCTCAATCCGATCCTCGTGTCCGTGCAGAGCGTGGTCGCCTGGTCGAGTCGCGGGATCGCCACGAGCCTGGTGCAATTCGCGCGCAGCCTTGGCGCGGCCGTCGGCGTCACGGCGTTGGGCGGCGTTCTCGTCACGGCGATGGGTCCCGAAGCTGCGACCCGCGCCGGCGCGTTGCTGGGCCAAGCCGGCCGGGGCGAAGTCACCCCCGCCGAAGCGGCCCCGCTCGCCGCCGGTCTTCACGCGGTCTACGTCGTGATGCTCCTGGTGGCGATCGTCGGCGCGTTCCTCGCGAGCCGTCTTCCGGCGCGGCTCGTCGAGCCAGAGACGGGAGAGGTCCCGCTTGTCAATGACGCCGTCGGCGCAGGGCCGAGGTAAGTCGTGCGATAGTCGGTGCGACGTGAGGCTCTGCACCTTCGAGCATCGTGGAGTCGCAGCGGCCGGCGTGGTCGCATCGGACGACACCGTTCTGTCCACGGTCGACCTCGTGGGCGGCGCCACCGACGAGGACGACGTGCTCGACCTCTTGCTCTCCGGCGAGGAATTCCTGACGGATCTGCGGAAAGCGGCGCGCACTGCGCGAGGAGGCATTCCTTTGTCCGGCGCGAAGCTGCACGCGCCGATCCCGCGCCCGCCGCGGAACGTGTTCTGCGTCGGGTGGAATTACAGCGAGCACTTCGAGGAGGGAAAGCAGGCGCGCGGGCAGTCCGGCCCGCAGCTGGCGCCACCGGAGATCCCGCAATTCCCGGCGCTCTTCACGAAGAATCCGGCGACCGTGGTCGGCCCGGACGAGCCTGTCTTCTTCCCGTCCCCCCATTCGGAGCAGCTCGACTGGGAGGCCGAGCTGGCTGTCGTGATCGGAAAGGGCGGCCGCGACATCGCGGAAGCGGACGCGATGAAATGCGTCTTCGGCTACACCTGCGCGAACGACGTTTCGGTCCGTGACGTGCAGCGGAGGCACGGCGGGCAATGGTTCAAGGGGAAGAACTTCGACACGCATCTGCCGATGGGGCCGTGGATCGTGACCGCGGACGAGCTCGACCCTTCGGACCTCGCGATCCGCTCGCGCGTGAACGGCGTGGGCAAGCAGGACTCGCGCACGAAGTTCATGGTCTTCAAGATCCCGCGGCTCATCGCCGAGATCTCGGCGGGCTGCACGCTCTGGCCGGGCGACATGATCATCACCGGGACGCCGGCGGGCGTGGGGTTCGCGCGAACGCCGCCGGAGTACCTCAAGGTGGGTGACGTCGTCGAGATCGAGATCGAGGGCATCGGCGTGCTGCGGAACACCGTCAAAGGGAGGACCTAGATGCTGGACAAGTTCACCTGGTACAAGCAATCGACGTTTCGCTGGCAGGGCGAGAAGCTCGTCGTGTACATCGACTCGTGGGGCCTGACCGACGAGCTTCCGCCGGCGGACCTCATCCTCATCACGCACGCGCACGGGGACCACTTCGCGCCGGATGACATCGCTCGCGTGAAGAACGACAAGACCGTGATCGTCGCACCGGCCGACGTCGCGAAAGAGCTCTCAGGTAATGTCAAGCCGGTCAAGCCCGGAGATCGACTCGACGTTGCCGGCGTGAAGATCGAGGCCGTGCCCGCCTACAACATCGACCCCGCGCGTCTCGAGGCTCATCCGAAGGCGAACAACTGGGTCGGCTACGTCCTGCAGCTCGGCGGACATACCTATTACCACGCGGGCGACACCGATCACCTGCCCGAGCTCGACAAGATCCGAAGCGACGTCGCCTTCCTGCCGATCGGCGACGGCGGTTACGTCATGACGGTCGACGAAGCGGCCGGTATGGCCAAGGCGCTCAAGCCGAAGATCGCCGTGCCCATGCACTTCGGGTTCTACCCGGGCGTCGGCGTGCCCGCGGACGGCGAGCGGTTCAAGAAAGCCGCCTCGCCCATCGAGGTAAAAGTCTTCACCCCGGTGCATCCGTTCGCGAACGAGTAAGGGGAATATCCTCGAGTCAGATGGCGACCACCATCAGCCAGATTATCGCGGTGAACCCGGCGACCGAGGATCTGATCGCGTCGTTCGACGCCTTCGGACCCGACGAGGTCGAGATGGCCCTCGCCGAAGCGCACGACGCATTCCTTTTGTGGCGCGACCGTCCGATCGCGGAGCGTGCTGTTCCGATGCGCGCGCTCGCGCGGCTCCTCCGGGAGCGCGCGGATGCGTACGCGCGCCTCGCCACGCTCGAGATGGGGAAGCCCATCGCCGAGGCGAAGGCCGAGATCGAGAAATGCGCGTGGGCGTGCGAGCACTTCGCGGAGACCGCGGCCCGCTATCTCGCGGACGAGGTGATCGCTTCGAACGCGCGGCGGAGCCTCGTCGCGTTTCAGCCGCTCGGCGTGGTCCTCGCCGTGATGCCCTGGAACTTTCCGTTCTGGCAGGTCGTTCGGTTCGCGGCGCCGGCGCTCATGGCCGGCAACGCGGGTCTCCTCAAGCACGCCTCGAACGTCCCGCAGTGCGCGCTCGCGATCGAAGAGGTCATCCGCGACGCCGGGTTCCCGCAGGGCCTGCTGCGCGCCGTCCTCGTGTCGGGCGCCGCGATCGAGCCGATCATCGCTGACGACCGCATCCGCGCGGTCACGCTCACCGGGAGCTCCGACACGGGCTCCCGCATCGCAGAGCTCGCGGGCCGTGCCCTCAAGAAGACCGTCCTCGAGCTCGGCGGATCCGATCCGTTCATCGTCCTCGCCGACGCGGACCTCGAGGCCGCGGCGACGACCGGCGTCCGCGCGCGCAACCAGAACAACGGCCAGTCGTGCATCGCCGCGAAGCGGTTCATCGTTGTGGAGTCCGTGGCCGGCGACTTCGAGCGGCGTTTCGCGAA